>NZ_JBMNDR010000070.1:23284-51344 GCF_052543235.1 Streptomyces sp. SAS_272
GGGACCCGGCTTTGCGGCTGGGTCCCGCAGCACGGACGCGGTGTGGCTCAGCGGGTGAAGTTCACGTCCATCACCTGGTAGAAGGCGTGGCCGGTGTCGGCGACCTCCCACACGCCGAGAACCACGTGATAGCCGGAACGCTGCGGCAGCCTGACCATGTGCGGCTTGTCGAGGTTCGGGTCGGTGGAGGCGTCCGGCATCTCCCAGTGCGGGATGTCGCCGTACGGCTTGTAGGTCGCGAACGGCTCAGGCTCGAACTGGTCGCGGCTCAGCGGCTCAGCCGGGTCCCAGCTCTCCTTGGTCACGAAGTAGTTGTAACGGCGCGTCCGGTGCTTCTGCGAGAAGTTCCACTGGAAGGGGACTTCGGCGCCCGACCGCAGATCGGTCTTGGGCCAGTCCCGTACCTCGTCCAGCTTCACCGCGTCCGGCTGGCTTCCGCCGCTGGCGATCTGGCCGTCCGGCGGCGTCGGCGTCGGTCCGCTCGGGCTGTCCGTCGGCGCGTCCGGGTCCGTCAGCCCGACCCTTGTCGCCGGGAAGAACTTGCCCGCTTCGAGCCCATTGGCCGGCCAGCCTCCGTTGAACTCGATGTCGGCGCGAGAGCGGGGATGCGTCAGCCACCCGTGCGCGGGAGCGACATCACTGCGGCCTTCTCTGGCCATTTCTGTCTCCTCTTGGTTCCGATGCGCTGGGCAACCGTCGTGGCCCTTCGGCGGACGACGTTCACGGCGCATGAGCACGGCGGTGTCCACGCCGTACATTGCCCCTTGAATATTACGCATTGTTTATGACTTATGCACGGAGCGTTACAGGCGGAGGGTGGGTGCTGCCTCGATGCCCCTGAAGGGCATCGGGCGGCTCCCCGGAGCTGTCGCCGGCAGGCGGACCCGTACCGCACCTGCGACGCCCTGGCCGCATCCCCTCCCCGCCCAGGGCGGTCCCGCGTCCGTCGTCCGCGCCGCCTGGAGAACCTGGAGACGCTCGGTGCCCCGGTGTGTGATCTCGGGCTGCGACTTCCTGGGCTGCGCTGGCTGCCGCACGCGGGGTCCGGCTGAGCCGCGCAGTCGGCCATCTGTGCACTCAGGCCGCGCCATCGGCAGGTCTTCGCTCCCAGCGAGGCTCATGTGCGTGGGGAGGCGACACGGTGGAGGTGAGTCCGTGGTCTGTACGGCTGGCCCTGTTCGCGCGGGGATGCGCCCGGTCCAAGGGCGGAGGCGACAGGTCCCGTCTCTCCCACCCCCGCTGTGCGAAGGAACGCCCCATGCCTTCCGGACTTCCACCGATCGGCGCCGAGATCCCGTGCCGCGCGCTTGCCGTCGACACCCCCTTGCAGATTCGAAAGACACCGCTCTCCGTGGACTTCCGCGGGGGCTGGAGGCATCGCGTCGACGTCAACCCGGACGCCCCGATCCACAGCGCGCGGCTGCGGCTGACCGGCTTCAGGATGACCGCGGAAATCCCCCCGCTGAACGGGGGAGCCGAGGGCGGCGCCATCACCATCGAGCAGAACGACGTCGACGCCGACCCGGGCAGCCTGCTGAGGCTGACGCAGCAGTTCCCGCCCAGGTACGAATGCCTCCTGGCCCTGGACACCTGCACCATGACCATCGACCAGCCGGGCAGCGAGCCGCTGCTCCTGACCCCGAAGGGCCAGTTCCTGCTCGTCGCACAGCTGACCCAGTACCCCCCGCGAGGGGACCAGTACCAGCTGAAGAACCCGGTCGACTTCACCGAGCCGGACGAGCCCGACACCGTCGTCGCAACGCTCCAGAAGTTCCCCGCCAAGGCCGGCGGCCTGTAAGCCGCAGACCCCACGCCCCCCGACGGACTGCCCTCGGAAACCTTCGCCGTTCGACCCGGCACCACCATGGCGCCCGGACCGAACGGCGTTTCCGTGCCCTTGAACCACGCGACGCCATGACCTGCGCAAACCGCTTCAAGAGCAACCGCTGAGCACGATGCGGCCACCTGGGCTGCCCCGTCACAACGGGTCGCCGTGTCCGGCAGGCCATGTGGCAAGAAATTCGAGCACATGCGCTAAAGAGGAGATGGACTGTGCCGACTTCCCCGACGACCTGGTGCGCCTGCTGACGGACTGGTACCGCGCCCATGACGCCCTTGGCCGCACCCCACCCCATGCAGACCACGGTGCTGCGCCGCCGCCGCCGGGCCCGGGCGACGGGGGAGCGCGGGCAGTGAACCGTCGTCCGGAACACCCGACGGTGCAGGAGGAGGATGTGCCGCCCTCGACGTCAGGGCACTGTGCCGGAGCCGGTGAAGTGTCCAGCCGCCCAGGTCCTCGATGCCCTCGGGTGAGGCGAGCGGGCTGGCCGGCAGCCGGGTGTTCTCCTCGAAGATCTCCTCGGCCCGGCGGTAGGAGAGCCGGGCCCGGCACTGGGAAACACCGTCGACCTTTCCGACGAACGACGCCGACTCCCCGCCCGGTGCAGGATCCCCGCGATCACCTCCCCCGGGGGCCCCCACCACTCAAGATCAAGTACTGGGCGCCAACGGCTGTACCCGGTGGTCCCCAGGGGCCGGACTCCCCCTCTGCGGACGGGCGATCAGCGCGGCATGTCCGGCCCGTCCGTCGAGGGTGGGTAGTGCGGGGCGCACTCCCTGCAGGCGTAGACGTTGAAGCCGGGGCCGGTGGCGCGGTGGTGCTCGTGGACCAGTACCGGGATTTCGGTGACGCGGTGGCAGCGAGCGCACATGCGGATCGGGGAGCGCCGCAGTCCGCGACGCTCGTGGCTGCTCGTCACAGCAGCGGCCGTCCTGGCGTTCCCGGTCGGGGGTGGGCTGTGGGCCCCTGTGGGGCTTACCACGGCGATACCCTCCAAAGCCGTCGCCCGCCCCGGTTTCCGGGGGCGGGCGACGGGATGTGTTGAGGTGAGGCGGCCGGTGTGTGGCTACGCGTGGCCGGTGTACGCGATGCTGCAGTGTGAAGACGTGCCCTTGACCACGCAGAGTTGGATGGAGACCTGGGCGCCCTCTCTCAGATCGCCGGTGTTCCAGGGGCTGGTGTAGACGGCTTTCTGCCCACGTGTGGTGGCCGTGCGCCCCGTCACCGGAACCACCATCTTGGCCTCTATGCCCCACGTATCCGAAAGGACGTCTGTCACAGAGAATGAGTCGCCGGGGATGTTCGGCAGCGGATCAGCGACCCACGACATGGTGCCCGCGACTCTGCCGCTTGCGTTGCGGGCGACGATTTGGAAACTCCCGCCACCCTCATCCGACTTCGTGAAGGTCCAGTCGGCAGCCGCCGCGTCGGTCGCCCCGAGAGTGAGACAGCTGCCGGCAAGGAGTGCACTGGCTGCCAGTAGCGTGAACACGCGGTTCTTCGTCCGCATTGAGAAAGTCCCCTCCAGGGTGGTGAATGCGCAGATCCAGCTCACGGCGATCGTCGCTCGAACCGAGAGTCCGATCAACGCCTTTCCGTGGAGAGGCGACGCAGAGCCAACAACTCCGTGGACTCATTGCGCAGAGCCAGCTCCTTGCTGCTCTTGATAGATCACCATGCCGGAACACGGGAACGAGCCACGCCCCCGCGTCCGGGCCGAAGCGGTGCCTGTAGGCGTTACGGCCGGGCCGGGCCGGGGCGCGGTACTCGTTTGCGACCAGCCCGTTTCCCCGACCCGCCCGCCGTGCGTGTCTCCGCGCAACGGGCGCTCCACGTGCCTCGGCCATCCGGCCGTGCTGGGCCGCCCCAACTTTGTCGAGGCTGCTCTCGCCCTCCTCGGCGATCCGGCGATCCTCGGTTCAGGCTGCCTCCAGCTTCACCTCGCCGCTACGACGGCGAAGCGACGGTGGTCTTCCACCTCTGTCCGAAACAACAGCGCCTCGTGGCGCACTGACAGCCTTCTTACCGGCACCCCTACGTGGCTGGATCCGGCGACGGCGGTCACACGGCGGCGGACTGGGCCAGGAGCGTGTCCATGAGGATCTGGTAGCGCTCCAACCCCTCGGCCCATCCGGGCATGACGAGGTGCTGGAGGACGCTCATGGCGACCGCGGCCTCGCCGCCGATCCCGAGGACGGGTGCGTAGCCGACGCGGACCCACTGATCCCACATCTCGTCCGCCATCAGAGTCCGCAGGATCTCGGGCTCGGTTGCCGCGTGCGCCATCAGCATGCTCAGGGCGGTGGCGCCTTGGTGCAGGCGAGCACCGCCGAGCACAGCCGCTCGCCGTCGGCCTCCCAGACGGCGTGGATGAGGCCAGGCAGACCGTCGGCCGACCTGCTCCTGGACGCCCATTCGCCGGCCTGTCGGTCTGCGCTGGCGTGCCTGGTGGGCAAACCCCGTCAAGATCAGTACGACTTCCTTGATGACGAGTCCGAGGATCCCCCGGCGGACCGCGCGCGTCGCCGTACCGTGCGCTGACGCGCAGGCGGTTCCACCCCAGCGGCCGAGGAGAGCGCGTGTTGCAACCGTCGCGGTCGGCGTCGATCCAGTGGCGGAACTTGGTCCGCTCGTAGCCGGTGCGGTCCTCGTGCCGGACAGTGAGGGTTTTCAGGGCGGCCGCCGGACGGGTGACGGCGGGACGGTAGGCAACGGACAAGGCTCCCGTGCCGTTGAGGGAGGCGTCTAGGTCTCAACTCTCCGGCTCAGGAGCCCTGTTGGTCCCATATCCTGCCGCACTCGACCTGCCGCACGCACTGGTGGAGTGGGTGACGATGCTGATCGTCACCCGTGAGGGTGACCGACGCTGCAAACTCCCGCCGTCCGAGCGTGCGGTGATTGCTCTCGCGTACCTGCGCCGGCACGACCTCCTGGCTCAACTCGCCGCGGGTTTCCGTATCTCCGTCGGCACCCCCCACGCGTACGTCACCACCGTCGTCGAGCACCTGGCCGACATGGCGCCGGGCCTGCTGAAGGTCCTGCGCGCGACAGACCCCGACTATGTTCTCGTGGACGGCACGCTCGCCGAGTGCGACCGGGTCGGCGACGGGCGCGCTGACTACTCGACGAAGCACAAACGGCACGGCGTGAACGTGCAGGTCATCACTGATCCGGCCGGTCACACCCTGTGGCTCTCACCCGCCCTGCCCGGCCGAACGCACGACCTGACCGCCGCCCGCACTCACAAGATCATCAGGATCTGCGAGCGCCAGGAAGTCTCCGTCCTCGCCGACATGGCCTACATCGGCGCGGGCGAGTGGGTCACCACTCCCAAACGCCGGCCGCGCCAGGGCGAACTCACCCCGACCGAGCAGAACCGGCGCGCTCGGCGCTGGCCGGCCGGTCTGTGCTCTCCACGAATCAGCCCGTCAACCGGGGCCGGGCAGCCGCCGTTGGTGGGGGCAGCGGAGGGACTCGGTTTGCAGGCCGCAGCAATCGTCGAAATGGCCCCCAGCGGGAGGCGGGTATGCCGAGTTCACGCGACGGGTGAGTGGGGAATGACCGATGCTGGTCTGGTGTCTGGCCGTACGGAGACCAACGTCCGCCTGCCGTGGTGTGCACTGGAGGCCCTGGCCGCGATCGGAGCCCGGAGAGGGACGTCGCGGGACGAGACGCTCCGCCAACTGCTGTCCGAACACGTGGAGTTCCAGGAAGGTCTGGACCCCGACGACAGGCTGACGCATATCTCCACGGTGCTGCGCCACCCCCCGCCGCCCTTGCTGCGGGGCGAGCCGCGCCCGGGCCGGCCGGTCCGGCTGCGCGCGGAGCGGGACCTGCTGGAGCGGGCCCGCGCCGTTTCCCTGAGCCTGCCCGGCCAGTACCGGCGCAGCCACCGCGACTACCAGGCCCGGGTCATCACCGACGCGGTGATGACCGCCATCGCCGCCGTCGAACGGTTCACGGACGATGCCCTGGACGGGCTGCTGCCTCTCCTGCGCCACCGGGCCGCACGGGGGCTGTGGCGGCTGACCACCGCCCAGACCAGCACCGGCCCCGAGCGCGAGCTGCTGGTCGTCGCCGAGGACATCCGCTCGGGCCTGGCCTGGCAGACCCCGGCAAACCCGGACGGTGAGACGGACGCGGCGGCCGAGCGGCAGCTGCTCCTGGCGGCCGAGGCCCTGGAGGAGGAGGTGGGCTGGCACTCGCCGGCCCGCTTCGAGACGACCGCCGTCCTGGCCCGCCGACTGCTTGCCGGCCCGGACGCCGAGGCGGGCGAGCGGATGCTGTACGAGCAGGGCCCGGCGTGGGAGGAGCGGTACCAGGACGCCCTTCAGGCCGCTGCGCGGCCTCTGATGCTGCTGCAGAACATGGCCAACGACTGGACGGGACGCGGGGGCACGGCCGTGTGGCGTGCCCACCGCAGAGTCGCCGTGCAGGACTTCGAGGACTGGCTTACCTCACCGGTCCACGGCGAGGACTCCGCGACGTACGTGGTGAGCCCGCCGGGCTGGCTGCTGCGCGCTCCGGCCGGCTGGCATGCTCACGCCCCCGCGGGGACGGGACGCCTGGCGGAGCCGTACGCGCAGTGGGTGGCCGACGGCCGGGTCCGGCTGGGAGCCGGTGCCCGGCATCGAGCCGCTGGCGGCCGCGGCACGGGCCCAGAAGCTGCGCCCCGAGGAGATCTCCGGGTTCATCGAAGCCGTACTCATCGACTGGCGCCACGCGCACGAGGCGGATTCCTCGATCCGCATGACGCTGGAGCTGCCCGCCGATCTGGCGTACCGCTTCAGCTTTCTGACCTCCGAGCAGCAGCACGCGGTCATGGCCCAGGCCCGCGCCGAGACCTTCCGGCGCATGGACGAGATCATCGAGGCCTTCCGCGACGACTGCCTCGATGAACACGATCTCCGGCAGCTGCAGGAGATGCGCGGCAACGTCCGGATGTTCCGGCGCACGGCCACCCGCTGCGGCAAGCACATCGCCTCGAAGTTCCGCGTGCGCCGGGCGTCATGGCCGTGGCCCGGCCCGTCGGTGGCCGAGGAACTGATCACCAGCTCGCGCACGGACCTCCTCGAGGCCCTGGCCGTCCAGGCCTATCGCAGCCGCTCCCTGGTGCTCGAGGAGTCGATGCAGGAGGCCTGGCAGCAGGCGTTCGACCGGTACGGCAGCCGTATGTGACACCCACCGATACATAGCCTTCCTCTCCCTCCGCTCAACTGGGTACGTGCCCGGCCGAAATGAGCCCGGCGAAAGTCCCGCGCACCGCACGGTGCGCCCGTCGGAGGGGGAACTCCGCATGAACACCGCACCGCTGGTCTCGTCGATCGCAGCCGGCCTGGGCGGGGTCACGTCGATGACGGTCGGCGCACCGGGGTGGCTGACCGCAGGTCTCTTCGGCTGCCTCGCCCTCGGCCTGATCACCGTCGCCGTTCTGCAGACGCTCCTGCCGCAGGAGTCCGCGCACCGGCTGGCCTGGTGGCGCGACCGCCGCCGCCACCAGCAGCTGCGCCGCCAGACGCGCATCCGCCCGGAGCGTACGAACGGGCGTACCGAGGCACAGGGCCACGACGAGTGACTGGCACGCCCGGACAGGGCATGCGCGTGGTCGTCGTCTCCCAGTGGGCTACTGGCCGGGGTGGACTGCCGAGGAGCGCGTGCCCGTCCCCGCCCACACCTCTGCCCGAGCTCCGCCTCGCCCGGCGCCTATACACCGGGCTGTGGAAGCGACTTGGCTCCTCTGTGAGCGCCGCCTGATGGGCCGCGACGACAGAACCTGCGGGGCGGGCCTGGTGAGGGGTATTCCTGGTGCGGTTGTCGTACGGATGATCTAAGTTCGCGCTGTTCTCAAGGGGAGGGGATGACGCATGGTGCGTAGGGGGCGGTGGGCTGTGGTCTGCGCGGCCGCAGTGTTGATGTCGGTGGGGTGCGGGCAGCGACATGCGCGGTACGGGCCTGACTTCGCGAGCGCACAGGAACTGCCGGAGAAACTCGGTGCGGACGGCACCACCATCACCGTCGGCGATCCCGACGCGCCGGTGACAGTGCACCTGTATGAGGATCCCCGCTGTCCGTACTGCGAGGAGTTCGAGACCACCGGCGGCAGTCCGCAACTGCGGGAAGCGATGCTCGACCGCAAGGCAAGAGCCGAGTACACCCTCGCCTCCTTCCTGGACGACCGGGTCGGCGGCACCGGGTCGAAGAAGGCGGTCAACGCGCTGCGCGCCGCGCTGGAGGAAGGCAAGTTCGTGGAGTACCACGAGGTGCTCTACGCCAACCAGCCCGAGGAGAGCACCGACGGCTACACGGATGCCTACCTGCTTAAACTGGCCGGCAAGGTCAAGGGTCTGCGCGGCCCGGAGTTCGATGCGGCTGTGAGGTCCATGAAGTACCGCGGCTTCGTCACCGACTCCCAGAAAGCCTACGAGAAGGCCGGGGGAGCCAAGGAACCCGAAGGCCCAGGTACCCCCACGGCCGAGATCAACGGCAAGCGGATCCCGCTGCAGTACAACGGCCTGCTCCTGGAGAGCGACGCCTTCGCCGAGCTGCTGCAGAAGATCTACGACCAGCCCGGAGAGTGGGAGGACACCACTCTGTAGACCACCGGGCCACGCGCCGCCGGCTCAAGCGGCTCGGCAAGGAAGAACGGCGCTGCCGCAGCCGTCGGTTGGCCATGAGCCCGTATACGGCGCCATGCGCCTACAAGGAACCGGCCAGGTCGCCTGGATCGTCCTCAACACGCCGCCCTCGGGGCCGGGGCGGACGGCCTTCTACTCGTCGTACGGCTCGTGGGCGGGCACCTGTCCGTCGCTGCGCCGCTGCCGGTCACCGGTGAGCGCGACGATCCGGTGGACGGGCACGGAGACGGCCGGGTGGCCGCCTGTGGGGGAGAACCCCACCCGGCCGGCGCCGGGCTCGTAGGAGGTCACCGTGCCGTACAGCCGGTGCAGCACGGTCTCGGCACGCATCCCGCACTCGACGTCCAGGCACAGCATCCAGTCCTCGAGCCAGTGGACGGGCAGGTTCTCCATCTCAGCGGCTGCGGGGCCGGGGTGCTCGTCGTCGGGGACCCAGCTGTACTTGCCGACGACCAGGTCGTTGTAGACCTCCATCGAGTCGGGCCCGCTGTAGGCGGCCCGCCGCCCGCGCTGGGCTGCGCGCCGCACCGCCCGGGCCGTCGTCACCATGACCGTGGGCCTGGCGCCCGGCCCGTCGCCTTCAGCGTCCGCCGGCAGATAGGGGTAGGCGCCGCGCAGCAGCGCCAGCACGTCCCGCTCGTCCGGCTCGGCGGTGCCCGCGACAAGCTCCGGTCCGAGGACGACCCGCTGCCGGTCATCGCAGGTGTGGTCGGCGGCGTGCCGGGCGGCGAAGCGGGGGACGGCAAGCACGACAGCATGGTCGGATTCGACGCCATAGCCGGTACGGCGGCCACCGAACGGGACGGTGGGCCCGTGCTGCTCGTACTGCGCGAGGTAGGCGAGTTCCGCATCCCGCTTGCTGGTCAGCGGCCAGCCGCTCACCAGCACCAGCTGCCGCCCGTCGCCGCCGTCACCCGTGGCCGCCCCCAGCGCCTCCTCCAGCCGGTGGCAGCAGTCCAACACGTACTGCTGCCACCGGTACTGGAACTCCGCATCCGCCCACTGCGCGGGAGCAGCAAACCCGGCACCCGCCACGAGGGCCGGCCCCGGCAGCGCCGTCACGTCACGCACCCGCGCCCCGCCCCAGACGGCCTCCACCGCCAGCATGGCGGCCGCACGTGCCCCAGTCGCCTCGCCACCCTGGTCCCGCACACCGCTCCACGCCCGCCGGACGGCCGCCCACACGTCGAACGGCTGCGCCCACCGGGACTGCAGCACCGCGGCCGCCAACTCCTGGCCCGTGCGCTGCACGTTCCCGTCGGCAGCCACCACATCGCACGCCCCGCTGACCGACGTCACCTCGCGCGCCGCAGGCGCCGCCGCCCGCCAGCCGGCCAGCACAGCCTCCGACCGCTCCAGCACCCCCGACCACGCCTCAAGCATCTGCCGCGCGCCCGCACCGACCGAGGGATCAGCCGTCCACGACTCGAGCCCGCCGCGAACCTCCGCATCGCGGTGCCGTGCCGCCTCCCACAGCACCCGCGCATAACCCTCCCAGGACCGCGGGCCCGCCTCCTGCTCCTCCAGCCTGCGCACCCGCCCGTCAGCCGCCACGACATCGGCCGCCGCCCACCACAGCGCCTCCTCGCCCGGCTCCACCCTCACCACAGGGGCACAGTGACGGCACACCTGCTCACAGACGTCCAGCAGCGCAAGCGGGCTACCCGTCAAGTGCTGCGCGTAGCGGCAATGGCTCCGCCACCCCGCCGCCTTGGCAGGAACGTGCCACTTCCCGCCACCCGCACGCCCCAGGACCACGGTGATCCGCCGCAGCGGCCCGACGTCCACCCCGGCCGCCAACAGGTCCTTCTCCGCCAGCACCGGAAGCCCTCGGTCACACCGCACGACAGCCCGCCCCCCTTATCGCCTATTGGCTCTCGTCGCTCACTGTGGCACAGGCGCCCGACCGGCGTGCTCGGTTGCCCAACGGGGTCACCCTCCCCGGCACGGACCGGCTGTGACACGGCGCGCGGGTCTGCACCGACCCTGTTCGCTACGGCTGGGTAGGCCGGTTCGGCTTGCTGTTCCACGCTCGAGCGGGACACCGGCCGCGGCCGATCGCGGCGGATTGGCGATAGCCGGTCCGCCGGTGGTGACCGGACGGCTACGGTGCTGCGGTGAGCGACGAGGTGGGTGTGCCGGCCGACGCGAGCGTGCTGCCGGAGGTCGGCGATGTCCTGGCCGCCGCGCTTGAGGCTCAGGGCGAGGCGGGCGTAAGGGCGTTGGGGCTGCTACGGGACGCCCGTCGGGTGCTGACCGGGGAGGGGTTTATACGGCCGGCAGAGGTGGCCGCGGCGTGTGTGCGCTCCGCGGCGGACTCGCTGCTGAGCCTGCCCGGCGCCCCGGTCACGGCTGGTCTGAAGCCTGCGGCGAAGGACCTGCTGGCCGCGGTGGACGCCTTCGGACCGCCGACCGCCGAGGAGGACTCCCCCTCCGGCGAGCCAGCCGCCGCAGCCGCCCGCACCCGACAGCCGGCCGTCGGGGCCAGCACCCCCGACGCCGCCAACTCCAACTCCGGGGCCCCGGCGGGGCCGTCGAAGCCGGTGCGCGCGGGGTGGGAGCGGGTGTCGGCGTCGGCCGAGGCGCTGCGCGGCGAGCTGGAACGCCCGGGTGGCTTCCACCGGGCGCGGGCCCGCGCCATCGTCGAGCGGCTGATGAAGGTGGAGATCGGGGCGGCGCAGGAGACGGCGCTGGACGTGTGGGGAACCATCTACCAGTTGGCCTCGGGCATCCTGCACGGCCGCGCCGCCGCCCCCGGCGAGGCCGTCCAGCTGTACGCCGATCTCCTCGGCGCGGCCCACCAGTTGCTGGTTCCGCTCCCGGACCGGGCGGCCCGCGTCCTCGAACTCGCCGCCCTGACGCAGCCGGGCGCCGCCGAGGCGCAGGAGCTCGCCCGCTGGGCGGACCCGCGCGCCACCGACTACTTCGTCCGCTGCGGCCCGGCACCGGCGTGGCTGAACGTGCTGCAGGAGCACACGCCGCACCTGCTGATGCCAGACCGGTCGGCGGGCGGACGGTGGCCGGCCGCCCCGTTCCTCGACCACGTCGCCGACGCCGACCCGGAGACCGCCCGGGCGTGGCTGGCCGCACCGGCCGACGACGTCCCTGCGGTCAGCCGTGCGCAACAGGTCGCCGCGGCCGGCCGGTTGGCCCTGGACGCACTGCTGAGCCTGGCCGTACGCCACCCCGGCGTCGTCGACGCCGGACAGCTGCGCGCCGCCCTCGCCCACCCCGGCGTACGGGACGGCGGGGGGCCAGCGGTGGGGGCAACGCTGCGCCTGGCGGCGCGGTGGGCGCGGGCGGTCCCGCGGACCGAGCGGACGCGCGAGTGGATCCTCGTGGTGGAGGGGCTGCTCGGGGGCGCGGTTGACGACGAGCACGCCGGCCATCTGTCGCTGCGGGCCGTCGTCGAGCGCGTGGCCGCCGCCGAGGCCCAGGCGGCCGGCACCGAGGACGCCGCCGCGGCCCAAACGCTGGTCGAGGCCGCGCTGGTGCGCGAGGAGGAGATGCGGGAGCTGATCGCCGAGGAGACGGCCGCGCGTCTTCCTGGCCACGAGGTCGCGATGCTGCTGCGCGAGGTCGTGCGCACGGCCTACCCGGCCGGCCGCGGCTCTCCCGCCCACCCGAACATCGCGATGATCCGGGCCGTGCTGGCCGGCCTGCTCGCCCGCGACGTCGCGCTGCTGCCCGAGGCCTCCCGCCCGCTCGTCTTCGGCGCCGACCTCGACCTCGTGCACGCCGGTGATCCGGCCGCGTACGGCGGGCCGAGACTGGCGCGCACCGTGCTCAACCTCGCCGCGGCGGACGCGGACGCCGGCGTGCACCTGGCCGAGCGCACCCGCGCGCTGGCTCGGGTGGCCGCGGTCGACGGCCGGCTGCACGGCCGGCTGCTCGCCGCCCATCTCGCCGACCGCCCGCCCGCCGACTCCGTGGTGCCCGCCGGGTTGGCCGAACAGAAGTGGTGGGAGCAGACGTCCGCGCTCGTCCCGCTGCTCCTGGCGGGCAAGCCCGCGCCGGAGCCCGCCCGCCTCGTCGACCTCGTGCTCGGCAACTGCCCGCCCGAGCGCGCCGCGCAGCTGGAGACGGACGTCCGTACGGCGCTCGGCACCCCGCCGCTCGCTGGTCTGGTGGCCGAGGTCCTGCCCGACGACGCCGAGCAGGTCGACGGGAGGGCCGAGCCGCTCGCCTCATGGCTGCGGGTGTGGGACTGGTCGCCCGTTCTGCCCGCGCGGCTGCTGGCTGGCTGGGAGCCCGCGCTGGCCGCAGTGCGCCGTCTTCAGCCCGCAGGCCCGTCCGACCCGCGCACCGCACCCGTGCTGAAGCCGGTCAAGGCGACCACGGTGCTGGACGCCGAGGACCTGGCCGAGGTGGCAGCCGCCCGCGGGCCGGCGTCGGCCGCCGCCGCTCTGGCCGCCGCCGAGGACGTCGGCGCCGACGGCTACGCGATGGTCCTGCACCGCCTCGTCGCCGCCGACCCGGCGGCCTGGACCGCCGACGTGCCCGCCGTCCTGACCTCTCTTCAGCGGCCGGAGCTCGGCGCGTTCTATCTTGCCGCGGCCGCCGTCCTCGCGGACCGCCCCGGCGCCCTCCCCGGCTCTGCGCTAGCGGCCGCCGTCACCGCGGTACTCGATGTGCGCCGACGCCTCGACGAAACAGCCGCCGCCGCCAGCGCCGCGGCCGTCGAGAACCGGTCCGCCGCAGTGTCCTTCGCCGACCAGGCGCTGTTCGACCTGATCACCACCGTGTGGCGCACCGGCACCGCCCTTCCCGGCGACCGGGAGAAGACGGTCCTGGCCCGCCTGTGCGCCCTGGCCGCTCCGCTAGCCAGCCTCGCCGCCGTCCCAGCCCCGGACACCCCTGGCGAGGTCGCCGGCCCGGCCGACGGGAGAGCGGACGCGCCGCTGCTGGGATCGGACCCCTCCGTGCGGGCGCTGGGAAGCCTGCTCGAGTACGCCGTCCACCAGGCCCGCACGCAAGGAGAGATGCCCGCCGACGTCCTTCAGGCGGTGGCTGGCGCGCTTGCCGCGTGCGGGGACCAGGACGCGGTGGCCACCGCCATCGGGGTGCGCCTGCCCGCCCTGCACCGGTACGCCCCCGCCTTCACCGCCGCACACCGCACCGAGCTGTACGGACTCGCGCCCGACAGGCCCTCGCCAGCCGCCTCCTGGCTGCGCTGGGGCGCGCCCGACCGAGAGGTCCTCGCCGCCTTGGAGCGCGCCGAGCTGCTTGCCGCGCTGCGCGACGCCCGCCCCGGCGCCGCCGCCCACACGGCGGCCGCGCTCCTGGCCGACCCGGCCCTCCTCGGCGATCCCGCCACCTTCTGGGCCGAGTTGGCCACCGGCACCGGGGGAGTGGAAGCGACCGTTCTGCTGCTGGCCGCGATCGCCTCCCGCACCCCGCGCACCGACGGTCCCATCCCGCCCGACCCCTCCGGCCGACTCGCCGCAGCGGCCGACCAATGGCGCGCCGCGCTCGCGGCCGGCCTGCCGCCCGGGGCCCTCGCCGGCGCGGGCGCCTTCGCGGACGCCGGCCTCGACGAGAACCTGTGGCTGTCCCTGATGCGGGCGAGCGCCGAGCACACCCCCGCCCTGACGGACGCCGACCTCGTCGCCGAACGCGCCGCCCGCCACCCGGACAGCGAGGACGCGCTCCTCCTGACCGCACAGATGGTCACCCATCCCGCTACGACCGGGCAGAACGCAGCCCTACGACGTCACGCCCGCGCCCTGCTGGACGCCGCAACGGCCCTCCCACAGGACGAACGCCCCTCCGAGGTACAGAAGCTGCGGAGGGCGCTGGTCAACGCCGGCGACATTGATGCCGCCACCCGCGCGTGAGTCACCCGACCCTCGCCCCCGGCCGAGGTACTCCCGGATGACGCCCAGGAACGGCCTGGCCGGCATGCGAGCAGGCTCGGCGGGACCGGCAGGGGCGTCGACGTCCAGGCCGTCGACGAGACGCCCGCCGTCCTCGAGGAACTACTGCGCGCCATCCAGTACGGTCGCGGCCAGCGCGGCGCCGAGGTCGTCCTCGGTTTCCGCGTTCCTTGCCCGGCCTGGCCACCGCCGGGGCCCGGCACGTGCGACGTGCCTGCCGCCCGCGCGGCTCCCCGCCGTCCGACGACCTGCTGCCGACTCGCACCGCCCGCCCCGCCTTCGCCCGCAAGACGGCGGAGTGTCAGTGCCGCGCCGTAGCGTCGACCTATGAACTTCCAGTACATACCGCCGGTTCCGGCAGAGCAGATCCGTCAGTTGCCCACGCGAGATGTCGCCCTCCATCTCCTGCGGCATCTCGCCAGCAGCACCGGATACCTGCAGTACGTGGGCACCATGAGCTCGGCTCGGCAGGCGTTCCAGGAAGAGTCGGATACGGACGCGCTCGTGAACCGGCTGTCCGATGCCTGGTGCTGGCTGGAGGCGCACGCGCTGCTGACTCGCGAGCCCAGCCAGTCCGAGGCGTTCCGACGGATCTCCTGTGACGGTGTGGACCTGGCGCAGAACCCGCAGGGCCTTACGAGGTTCGAGGCCCGTGAGCGGCTCTCCGGCCCGCTCCACCGCGACCTGGAAGGCACGGTGCGCACCAACTTCGACCTGGGGGACTATGAGACGGCGTCCTTCGCCGCGATGAAGGCGGTCGAGGTCGCCGTCCGCGACGCCTCCGGACTCGACAACTCCCTGGTCGGAGTGAAGCTGATGCGCGAAGCGTTCCGGCCGCACGAGAACGGCAAGACCGGCGGCACGCTCGCCGACGCGGAAGCCGAGGGCGGAGAACAGGCGGCCACCGCCAACCTGTTCGCCGGCGCCATGGGCGCCTACAAGAACCCTGCCAGCCACCGCACCGTCGACTTCGACGACCCGATCGAGGCGGCAGAGATCATCCAGTTCGCCGACCTGCTGCTGCGCCAGGTCGAGCGCGCCAAACGCCGCCGGACCGCGCCAACGACATAGATCCGTACACGGTGTCGGGGCGGGCTTGGGCACCCGGCCCGGTCGGAGTGGCACCCTACAAGCAGGGGTGCGACGGCCTGCAGGAAGCCCGGCTCTGGAGGCGTCCTCAAGGAGCTGGCCGACGCCGATATCCGCCGACTCCAGGCCCGGCGGCCGAGGATTTCGCTGCTCTTCCGGATGATCTGTTCCGCCTGGCGGGCAGCGGAGGTCGGGGCTCAGCGGCCTGCTGCATGACCTGCCTCCTCGGCTTTCAGGGCATCCTGCGCACTACTGTTCACATATGTACTATTGGTGACATTCACGACACGGATCGCGAATCCCGTTCCCGCGCGCCACTCAGCGGCAGACGTTCCGTCTGCCGCTGAGACCGGGTTAACCTCCCAGAGCCGCATGAAATGCACCCGCCCCGCCACCTCGTGCGGGATTTGGACGACGCGGCCATGCCCGATGACTGGATGCGCAGGGAAAGCAGAATCGCCGCTGGAGGGAGTACGCGGGGAATCCTGGAACCACGTCACTGCGGGCTCCCCGAGGTAGATCGCCCGCGCGATGTCCACCACCTCCGTATGCAGGTCACGTGTCTGAGCGGGCGGAAGCGGCCGACGCCACCAAAGGGGCGCCTCGCTCGCGCGCCGGCCCTCGCAGGAGGTCTCCGCAACCTGGTAGGCCGTCTCCAAGCTGGTGTACAGAAGATGGCACGCGGCGCTTGCCGCATCCCACCCGGCGGTCGTCCTGGACGGCGCCTCGCTGTGCGTCCCGATGTTGTGCTGCCGCGTCACCGCCGTGCTCTGGGCGGCCTGGATCCGGGCTTCGTCGACGATCTGCTGCGCCTGACCGCGTGCTTCCTCCAGGAGAGCGTCGGCTTGCCTGCGGGCCTCCTCCTGGATCCCCCAGGCATCGAGTTGTACCTGCTCTGCCTCGCAGAGCAGCCTCGCCGCCGTACGGCGCGCCTTCTCAAGACTTCGCACGGAGTCCGCCCGTTCACGTCGGATCGCCCGCCGTGCTTCGGCGAGCATGTCCTCGGCCGTGCGCCGGGCCTGCTCGGTGATCTCCCGCCCCTGCGCCTGGGCACAAGCGGACACGTCCAGGGATTCCAGGACCGTGGCCCACATCCCGAAGTTCTCGTTGTCCGCGGAGGGCGATGGGATGGTCGCGCCGAGAGCGAGGTCGGCCGGGTCGGCGGACGTGGTCGGGGCGGCCGGGGTGACGGCGTCGATCTCCTCGAGGGCCTCCTCGGCGCCGGGCACGCTGCGGTCGGCGGCCACGCGCAGCCACCGCTTGGCGGCAACGTAGTTGCCGCGCCTGCGGTAGTCGTGGCCCAGCGCATACGCCTCGTGGCCCAGCACCGCGGCATCGGCCTGCGCCCGCAGCTCGTCCTGATCGTGCGCGGTACGGCCCTTCAGCCGCCGCATCACGGCGGCGAAGCCGTCCGCCTTCTCGTCCGGGCTCAGGGAGAGTGGCTCGTGCCGCTCACCATCGTGGTCCTGTCCGAAGTTCACCGGTGCCCCTCCTTCGCCGTCCCGGCGGTCTCATAGCCGTCCATCCGCAGTGACTGCCGCAGCTTGCGCAACGCCGTCTTCAGGATCTTCTTCATGTTGTCGATGCCGACCCCCAGGTGTGAAGTGCCGTTGCGATGCCAGCGCAGTGGTGTCATTACTGCGCCAGCGTCAGGTTGATGACATCGACCCTTTGAGCTGTGTCTCTGTAGTTGTGCTCGATGGTTTGGCTGTGAGGTCACCAGTGGCAGGACGTGACATCCCTGCTGGACAGCGTGGTGACACTTCCTTTGCCCCCGGCCGGCCCGGGCCGTGCGGCGCGGGGGCGGAACCTGTCTCGACGGACCGGCGGCCGCAGGCGCTGGCTTCTACGTGGCGTGCTACTTGCCGCGGCTCTCGTCGAGAGCTGCTCCATCTCGACCCGGTGCGCATCCACACGCCCGTAAATGTGGCTGCGCGGCCACCACGTTCGACCGGATCGGATCCTGGTGGGTGCACCATGTCCAGTTCAATTCTGGGCCGACCCGACGGCCTTCGCCCGCCCCATGCCACCGCGGGGACGCTGTGACTGGTGAGGAAGTGGGTGACTTGGGCCGGTGTGGTCAGTCATACTTTGAGTCGGAACGTGGAGGGGATGTGCGAGTGATGCGGGGCTACCGGTGAAACGTCGTGCCGGCCCCGATGGGGTACACCTCTTTGACCGTCGCACCGGCCTGAACGTCCTCTTCGACGAGGTCGATGCCCCTCAGACGCAGTGGGCCCGTGCGCCCCGCCAGGTATCGATCGCCCTGACCAACGCGTGTGACCTTGCCTGCCCGTTCTGCTACGCGCCCAAGGCCGCTGCGGTGCTCGATGCCGCACGGCTGTGCGCCTGGGCCGATGAGCTGGACGCGGAGGGCTGCCTCGGCATCGGGTTCGGCGGCGGAGAACCCACCCTCTACCGCCGCCTTCCGCAGGTGTGCCGTCACGCGGCTGAGCGCACGGGGCTGGCGGTGACGATGACGACGCACGCACACCGCTTCACCCCTCAGTTGATCGACGCGCTGGCCGGAGCGGTCAACTTCGTCCGCGTCAGCGTGGACGGAGTCGGCACCACCTACGAGAAGCTGCGCGGCCGCCCTTTCGCCGAGCTTGTTCAGCGGCTCACTCGGATCGGGCAGGCGTTCCGGTTCGGGCTCAACTGCGTGGTCAACGCTGACACGTTGCCGGATCTCGACGCGGTCGCCGACCTGGCGGCCTCGACCGGGGCCGCGGAACTCCTGCTGCTGCCCGAGCGCCCGGCACGCGGCCGCCCGGGCACCAGCCCGCACGCGGTGGCCGCCCTGCACCAGTGGATCACCAACTACCGTGGGCCTGTGGCCCTCACCATCGGCGAGGGCGACAGCGGTGCACTGCCGACTGCCCAGCCGCTGCCGGGCGAGACGGGACTGCGCGCCTACGCCCACATCGACGCCGCCGGAACCCTGCGGCGCACCTCCTACCACTCGGCCGGCGAACCGGTCGACGACCGCGGCGTACTCGCTGCGCTCGACCGCCTGCAGCAGAAGGGTGTCGCATGAAGGTCTGGTACGGGTACGGCACCGAGCACTCCATGAACCTTGTCATGATCGGCCGGTTCAAGGACGCCACTGCCGCTGAACGAGCCCACACCGTCATCAAAGAGTTCACGAAGGCTCTGCAAGCGGAGGAGGAAGCCGGCCGCCTGATCGTCGGCGAGCCGGACGACCGCTTCAGTGACGAGGTCTTGAAACTGCTGAGCGACCTCAACCTCCACAGCATCGGGCCGCGTGAGCTCGAGCAGTTCTTGTACGACCTCACCATGCGACGCGAGGGCGACTCCATCGTGGTGACCACCGATGAGACCGATGTCCAGGCGCTGCTGAAGGTCCTCCTCGACAAGGGGGCCCGCATCGAGGTGTATTCCGCGCACGATTACCCCGGCACTGGCCAAGGCCGGGGCGAATAGGGGGCGAACGATCCGATGACCGGGCTGGACTGGGAGAAGTTCACCGCGCTGCCGGGAAGCCGCCGGGACAACTTCGAGCTGCTGTGCCGGGGTGCCGTCACCCACGCATACGCTCGTTACGGTCGCTTCATCGCCCTGGCCCAGCAGCCGGGGGTCGAGTTCCACCTCGACATCGACCAGCCCGCCTGCCCGCTCGGTGGGCCCGGTCGCTGCTTCGGGTGGCAGACCAAGTGGTGGGACATCCCCGCGGGCCGCGCCATCGGCGCCGGCCGCCGAGCCGATGTCGAGGACTCCCTCGAGAAGACCGAGAAGCACTTCCCGGGCATCACCGACTTCGTGCTGTGGACCCGGCACCCCCTCACTGCCGGCGACCAGACGTGGTTCCGCGGTCTGCCCACCCGGATGCAGCTGCACCTGGCCACGGAGGTCGAACTCGACCATCTCTTCGTCGGCGACGCCGTCTTGCTGCGCGAGTCTTACTTCGGTTCCCTCGTCCTGACCCCGCAGCGTCTGGCCGAACAGCATGAACGGGCCGCCGCCGAGGCGGGCGAACGCTGGATTCCTGAAGTGCATCAGGCATCGGCTGCCGAGCACCGGGTTCGGCGGATGCTCGCCGAACCCGACGCGTGGGACGACCTGAGCGACACGCATCACAACGTCACCCGCTTCGAAGCGGCCCTCGACGACGCGGCCACCACCTTGCCGGCCCCGCTGGCCGAGGAGACCGCGACGATCGTCGCCACCGGACGAGACATCTCCGAACTCCTGCACGAGGCACACCAGCAGATCCGCAACAGCTGCCCCTCCCCGCTGCTCGGCGCCACAGACCGCACCGTGCCCCCGGCCCCCCTGGCGCAGCCCGCCGTGCTCCGGCGGCTACGGGCCCTGGGGCACGCTGCCGCGTTGCCGCTGACAAACCTGATCGCCCACATCCGCGACGCCGCCGCTCTCGCTCACCACGTCACCGATCACCTGTCGACCCGACTCGCGGTCGTCACCGGCGACGCCGGATTCGGCAAAACACAACTGTCCGCGACGCTCACCGCGCCGACAGCGGCACGCCCCGCCGGTGTCCTGCTCTACGGCAGGCGCCTGAGCGCCCGCCAGACCCTCGACGACCTCGCCGGTCAGATCACCGCGGCGGGTAAGCCCCTGGCCTCCTTCGAGGAACTCCTCGCCGCCGTCGATGCGGCCGCACAACGCGCCGGATGCCGGCTGCCCATCGTCATCGACGGCCTGAACGAGGCTGAAACCCCCACCATGTGGCCGCCGTTGCTGCGTAGCCTGCAGGTGACCCTCAAGCGGTACCCGTCCGTGCTCGTGGTGTGCACGGTCCGCGAGGCCTTCCTCGACGACACCATCCCCGCCGGCGTGAACGACATCCTCGAGCTCGACGGATTCGACGAGGACCTCGACAAAGCCATCGCCCGCTACTTCACCCACTACAAAATCGAACCCGGCGGTGCAGACCTGCCGCGCGAACTCCTCAGCCATCCGTTGACACTGAAGATCTACTGCACCGCAGCCAACCGGGACCGCAGACAACCCGTCAGTGCGGCGGGCCTGCCCAGCTCCCTCACCGGAATCTTCAGCGACTTCCTCACCTCCGCCGCTCGCCGCGTCTACGAACTCATTCCGTCCATCCACCCCAACGACGTCAACCAAGCCCTCGACGCGCTGGGAAACGCCCTGTGGGAGAACCAAGCCCGCGACCTTCCCGACACCCAGGCGAAGCAGCTCTGCCAGGACCCCTATCGCCGCTGGCAGGAGAGCCTTCTCGCAGCCCTCGAACACGAAGGCGTCCTCCTGCGCCACCCCGACGACGCGGGCGGCACGGCCTGGTCGTTCGTCTACGACCTGATGGCCGGACACGTCATCGCCGCCAGTCTGGTGCATACCCACGGCAGGGGCATCGACCAACTGCTGAGAGAAGACACCACCACGGCGCGCTTCAACGGCAAACCGAACGAACGCCATCCGCTCGCCACCGACATCTTCCAGGCCCTGGCAGGTGTCCTGCCCCGCGCCGGCGCCGCGCAACTGTGGCAGTCCGTCGCCGCACCCCTCCGCCTGCGTGCCCTCCTGCACGCCGCCCGGCTTGAAGCAGACCACCTCGACTCCGCCACCGTGGACGCCCTCGCCACCCACTGCGACGATCTCCGCGGAAGAAACGACATCCTTCAGCGGCTCTACAGCACCCGCGCAGCCCCCGGGCACCCCCTCAACGCGCATTTCCTCAACCGGATCCTGCGTGACCGCGCCGTCGCCGACCGCGACCTGCGCTGGAGCGAGTGGCAGCGTGCCCACAGCCGCCCCCTCCTCGCCGACACGACCGCCCTGGCCACACGCTGGCGCGACCATCCGCACCGCGCGGAAACCGACCGACTGCGGGCCCGGGGGTTGATGTGGACGCTGACCAGCACCGACCGCGACCTCCGCGACGCCGCCACGGCCGCCCTGTACTGGTACGGCCGACACGACATCAGCGGACTGTTCACCCTCACCCTGGAAGCGATCACCGTCAACGACGCCTACGTCGGCGAACGCATGGTCGCCGCCTGCTACGGCGTCGCGACGGCCCACCCTCTCCATGACCCGGACCTGGAAGCCGCCCTGCCTGACTACCTTGCAGGACTGCTGAACGCCTACACCGGGCCCCGGGCCACCCACCCCATCTTCCACGCCCTGACCCGGTACTACGTCTCCTCAACGTTCGACCTCGCCCACCGCTGGTATCCCGCCACGGTGCCCGCCGCAGCCGAACTACCCCTGACCTTCACCGCAGCACCGGCAATCACCCCGCTGCCCGAGGGCGACCCACGCCGGGACGACGTCAGCCCGACCCTGGGCATGGACTTCGGCAACTACACCCTCGGACGCCTGTTCCCGGACCGCAACAACTACGACGACTCCCACCCCGGCCACCGGGAAGCCACCGCTGTCGTCCTCGGCGTAGTGCACGCACTGGGCTGGCGCCCCGGCCTGTTCGACGAGGTCGAAAACCGCATCACCTCAGCAGCCTCTCGCCAGCGCCACACCCCCGGCGGCCGGATCGACCGCTACGGCAAGAAGTACGGCTGGATCGGCTACCACACCATGGCGGGCATGCTCGCCGACCGCGGCCAGCCACCCGAGGACCTCGAAGTAGACATCGACCCGACCTTCCCCCAGCCCCCGCAACCGGTCCCGGTCCCGCTCGGCACCTGGACGCCGCGGACACCAACCGACGACCTCGAATGGCTGCGCCACGGAATCGCCGACGTGCCAGACGACTTCCTTACGCCGGCCCGGCTCGATGAGGACGAAGGCCCATGGCTGCTCGTGCACGCAGAGATCGACACCAAGGATGTGACCACCGGGCGCAACGCCTTCGGCCTGTTCAACACCGTCCTCGTCAGTCAGGAGAACCTGACCGACCTCCTAGAGGTGTTCGATGCCTCGCCCCACCCGGGCCGAGACATGATCGACCTGCCCGCCCAGTACTACGTCTTCGCCGGTGAGATCCCATGGCACACCCGGTTCGCTGCACCTGAACCGGGACTGACCACCGAGGACCTGTACAGCGGCACACCGCGCTACGACCGGCCCGACCTCCCCTTCGAGCGGCTGGCCCACCACTTCACCTGGGAGTCCCACCACAGCAGCCAGAACCAGGCGACCGCCTACGTCCCCAGCCGGCTGTTCTCACAGGCTTTCGACCTGCGTGCTCTCCCGGCGGGCTTCGACCAGTGCGAACCCTCCGGCGCACTCGCCGCGCGGTCTTTCGCGGCCCCTTCCGGCTTCTCGGGCGGGCTGTTGTATCTACGTGCCGACCTCCTTCGACGCTATGCGGCCAGCCGTGCGATCGTCACCCTCTGCTGGGGGGAGCGGCAGATCAAAACCGCCTGGCCCGAGAGACCATCCGGTGCCTTGCGGGATCTTTACCGGGCCTATCAGAACATCTGGCGCCAGACGAAACAGCACTGAAAGCGCCGTCCTTAGGTGCGCGTGCACATCCAGGCGAGGTATGGCGGAGCTCTTGCTCGCGGCGTATCGCGCACAGCGACGGCGCTACCAGCGACTGCAGGTGCTGCCACCGCCTGGCCCAGCGTCTGTGGGGCAGTTCTAGAAACCGGGGCGTCTCCTGAAGGCACGACCGTGCACAGCGCCCCAGAGCCGACGTCTGCACCATGCGTCAGCCGGCGATTCCGTGCCGCGCACGTGCTTTCGGCGGACGCGGCTGCCGCCTTCCCACCGCACCGAGCCCTTCCATTGGTTCAGTTGCGTTCCCGCGGGCGGGCGGCCGCAAAGAACGGTGAAAGCAACTGTCAGTGTCGGGAGTTAGCCTGCACGGCTATGACCTCTGCACGCCGACCGGCAACCGACCATCCCGAGAGAGGACAGGCAAGGGGGACAAGCCTCAGGTTGGCAGCCCCACAGGTAGCCAGCGAGTGGCATCCCACCCGCAACGGTGACCTCACCCCGGACTCGGTCGCAGCAGGGTCAAGCCGAAAGGCATGGTGGCACGGAGCGTGCGGCCACGAGTGGCAGGCCGTGGTCCACAGCAGGAGCCGCGGATGCGGGTGCCCATACTGCGGGAACCGCAAGGTGGGATACGGCAACGACCTGGCGACTCAGGTCCCCGAGGTGGCCGGCGAATGGCACCCCACCCGCAATGGCGACGTGCAACCCAACCGCATCGCCCCCAAGTCAAACCGGAAGGTCTGGTGGCTGGGATCCTGCGGTCATGAGTGGCAGGCCGTCGTAGCGAACCGCACCGCCAGGCACTCCGGATGCCCGTACTGCTCCAATCAGAAGGTTGGGTACGGCAACGACCTCGCCACACGGCACCCGGAACTCGCAGCGCAGTGGCATCCCACCCGCAACAAAGACCTGACTCCGGAGCAGATCCCCTACGGGGCACGGCGCAACGCCTGGTGGCGCTGCGCCAGCGGCCACGAATGGCGTGCCATGGTCTTCAAACGGTCCGCCGGAAGCTCATGCGACCAATGCAGCCTCACCGGCGTGTCCGAGGTGGAGCTGAGAGCCTTCGCCGAACTCCGCCACGTGCTGGAAGGCCACCTTGCACCGCTCAGGCGGGACGCGCGCCTGAGCACGCCCCACAGGCAACGCCTGCGGGTGGACATGATCCTCGGCGACATCGCCGTGGAGTACGACGGCTCCTACTGGCACAAGAACACGGGCGCACGCGACCGGGAGAAGACAGAGCGGCTGCAACACGCCGGCTACAAAGTGATCAGGGTGCGCGAGCGCCCACTGCCCCTGACCGGCCCCAGCGACACCACGGCACCGAGAGCCGCGAAGCCCTTCCAGGTGGCCGCAGTGGTCTTGCAGAAAATGATCGACGAGGACTTCCTTCCTGCGGCCGCTGCGCGCCAGGCGGCCGCAGCGTACATCGCCGGTGGCCGACTCGTCGCCCAGGAAAAAGCAGACCGCGCCGTCAACGCGCTACGCGCCCGAGACCACGGAGCCAGATCCCTCGCAGCACAGTTCCCCCACATCGCCGAGCAATGGCATCCGCGCCGAAACGGCGAGCTCACTCCGACGCAGGTCACCGCCGGCTCCGGCAAAGAGGTGTGGTGGCTGTGCGCCGCAGGACACACATGGCGCGCCAAGATCGACCAGCGCGTCGGCAAGGGAACCGGATGCGGCTTCTGCTCCGGCCGCTACGCCACCGAGACCACCTCTCTCGCGGCACGAAGACCGGACCTTGCCGCGCAGTGGCATCCGACCCTCAACGGGACCCTCCTGCCAACTGACGTGACACCGCATAGCGGGAGCGTGGTGTGGTGGCTGTGCACGCAGGGACATGCTGCCGAAGATTCCGTGGCCAACCGGAGCAAAGGCATGGTCTGCCAGTACTGCCCTCGGTCACGCAGAGGCCGGAATGCCTGCTGAAGGTACGGGCGTGCACGCGACCTCACCCGGGCGGAGATGCGTGTGATCAAGGTAGAGAGCGGTCTGGCCATGCTGCGCCGTGGTCAGACCTGCGGGACACGGTACGCACGGACGGTCACGTCTGGCCGGACCACGCTTCAGGCCGATGCGCTGCCACACCGCCTCCGGCCGACAGGAGGCGCCTGCTGCACACCGCAGGCTTCGCACTGATCCGGGGGGCCGCGTACGCGGCCGGCAGCACCGCCATGACCGGGCTGTTCCTTTGGCTGATGTCACGGTGAACCACGCCTCGCGGCCGGACATGCCCGTGGCCTGCCGCGCAAGCGGATCATGGCGTGCCCCGTTGCCCGAAGGGGGAGCGACGCCGGCAGGCACGATCACCGCGTCGCCTTCTGACCGGCCTTTCGGGGCGGTCGGCCTGCCGGCGCAGGTCTCCTGCATCATACGAACGGACACTTCACCCACTGACGGGAGCAGGATGCTGGACTTTCACGAGTTGGCGCCGGACGGCGAAGACCTGGAGTTGATGGTCAGGGAACTCGCCCTGGCTCTCGGCTACCGGGCCAGGTGGTCCGGTCGGGGTGCGGACGGGGGGCGCGACCTCCTGCTGGAGGAGTCGGGGGACGCACTGCTGGGGTCGAAGACGCGCATTTGGGTCGTCTCGTGCAAGCACATGGCGCACGCCAGGAGCGGTGCAGGACGCTCAGTCAGCGGTGAGGACGTCGGGAGCGCCGGCGGCATTGTGGACACTGTTGCGCATCATGAGGCTGACGGGTTCCTCCTCGTCTGCTCCACCCAGCCTTCGAGCGCCCTAGTCTCCCGTCTGGAAGCGATAGAGCGGAGCAAGGGCGTGCACACCCACGTCTGGGACGGGGTGGAGCTGGAGCGCATGCTGACCACCCCGCGCGGGTGGGCGGTGGCCCAGCGATTCTTCCCCGTGAGCGCCGAGGCCAGTGGATGGAGGGTCTTCGCCACGGGGGAACCGAACCGCTTCATCGGCATCACGCAGGGCTTCTACATCCGCATCGCCAACCGGCACGGCAGCGCACTCGGCTTCCAGCTCGGCAGCGTCACCGAACGTCTCGACAAGGCCGCCTCGATCGAGCTGCCCGTCGGCCATGAGATCCGCCCCCGAGGCGTCTTCTACGACGACAAGCACGGCGCATTCACCTGGTACTTCGACTACCTGTACGGCCCCCGCGGCTGGGAGCGGGAGGAGATCGAACCGCCGATGAACGAGCACAAGCTGCTCCGGCACCTTGGCTCAGACGGGGTGTCGTTTGACGACGGTCTATTCGATCACTTCGACATCGTCTTCAGGCGGGTCGATCGCGGAAGCGATTCATATGACGCCGACCACTACCGGTACTACGAGCGCGTCCCCAGCTATGTCTAGCAGAAGCCGCCCCTGAGGACAGATTCGAGCAGCACAAGCCCCCTGCCGGATCGCTGCGCCGGCCAAAGCCCGCAATGGCGATTGGCATGCGGCTGCAGGCAGTTCCTGCAGCCGCCCTCGGCCAGGCTCAGTCCAGCTCGTCGAACAGTGACTGCTGGGCGGGCGCCGAGCGGGGCCGGGGGAGTGGACGGAAAGGATCCAGGCGAGGCAGCGGGCTGCCGTGCTGGCCGTCGGTCAGCGTGTGACGGCACGCGTCCCGCAGGGCCGGCAGTTCGTGCCGTGCGCCGAGCAGGCCGAGGAAGTCCTCGACGCTCCAGTCGATGAGCGCGCCCTGGCGTGAAAGGTAGAGCGCGACGCTGGAGATGGCATGTGCGTCGCTGTAGTCGAGCAGCAGGTATCCAACGAGCTGGTAGATCTCAGCGCGGTTGATGCGTTCCGGGCGGATGGTTGCCTTGCAGTCGATGAGTGCGCCGTCGAGGATGAAGTCGGCGTCCGCGCCGCCGACCTGGAGGCTGCCGTCGAAGACGGGGCCGCAGACCCGGGCGGTGGCGGGCAGGAGCCGCATCTTCTCGAAGGGGCCAGGGCGGGAGGCGAGTTCCATCTGTTGCCGGATGTCGTCGACCACGTAGTCCGCGACGGCATCGGTGAGATCGTCCAAGGTCGCCTCGGGGGTGCACAGACCGAGAGTGTTCCCGCGCATCCAGCCGCAGTGACGGAAGATCGCCTCGAAGCTGGAGGCGACATGGCACAGACGGATGAGCCGGTCTTCGGCCGCATCAGAAAGGCAGAGAGGCTGTCCCGCGTCGCTCTCGTATTGGGCCAGCTCCTTCACCATGGTGTCGCCGGCCCGCTGTACGGCGCCGATCACCTCCGGGCTGGGCCAGCCGTCGTCGTCGAGAACGGCCCGCACGATGCCCTCTTTGATGGGGGAGCCGGTGGGTGCTCCCAAAGAGATGCGCAGGCGGTGGTCGATGGTGTGGCCGAGCATCCGGTACTCGGGCTTCATGCCTGCTTTCGCCTGCGGCCTCTGTGGGGCGGGAAAGCGCGCTAAGCGTTTGCGGTAGTCGGCCAGGACGGCCCTGGTGTCGGGAAGCTGCTCCGCCAGAAAGCGCGAAATGGGGGAGTGGGGCTCTTTGAGATGGGAGGTGAGGCTCATGCGGGCATCTTGGAGGACGGCACTGACAATGCTGCCGGGCGGAAACCTTCCTGCATGGCTTCCGGAAGATGTATCAAGTCACCGCTCTGTTCTCGGCGTCCACTGGGCCGCCCTCGTCACCAGCAGGGACAGGCATAACTGAGTGTTCATCGTCACGATGAAGCAGTGAGATCAGGCCAATCGTGAATGGTCAATAAGAGGTTGACGAGGGGAAGTGGCAATGGATTGTCAGACCTCGCCGCTAGAGTTTTGTCGTCCTGCGTCGACCGCGCTCTGTAATGTCGCGTACATGTCGAAGCGGCGGGACCGCTGTAGGAATACTCGCGGGTAAGTAAGTCGTACCCCCGTCGCTCTTCGCATTCGGTGATGGCTTAAAGCGGTCATGAGGCGATGGGGGGTGGCCTGCTTCTTCGTTTTGCCGGTGCCGCCAGGCCGGGCCTGTAATGGCCGAACTCTTGCTTTCCCGTCCCTGCAGTGCGGCGCCTTTCGATCGCTGGCTGACGCCTCGACCAGTTAGCGCGGCACCGAAGAGCCGACCGCCGGCGAGGGCCTTGGACACTCGAAAATGCCGGAAATGTGTCGCCGCCTCGGTATCGACCTGAACCAGTTCCGCCGGACGCCTACCCACCTAGGTCCTGTCTGGCGTTCGGATCACGAGTTCGGGAGATCGCCTGCGCGCCGAGGTCTGTTCTTGATAGGCCGTCAGTCATGGCGCGAGGCGATCTC
>NZ_JBMNDR010000071.1:0-50055 GCF_052543235.1 Streptomyces sp. SAS_272
CCCCCCCCTGATCCGTCGGCCCGTTTGCGGGACGCGCGAGGGGCCGGCGGGGCTCCGACTCTGCGGGTGCGGCGGTGTGCGGCGCTCAGAATCCGTGCCGCATACCGCCGTCGACGGGCACCATGATCCCGGTCAGGTAGGAGGCGGCCGGCGACAGCAGGAACGCGGCCGTCCGCCCGAACTCCTCCGGCAGGCCGTAGCGCCTGAGCGGAATCCGGGACTCGTTCGCGGCCCGGGTCGCCTCGGGGTCGGCCGACAGGCCGTCCAGCTCCCGCACCCGGTCGGTGTCGATGCGCGCCGGCAGCAGGCCCACCACCCGGATCCCGCGCGGCCCCAGCTCGTCGGAGAGTGATTTGGCGAACCCGGCGAGCCCCGGCCGCAGGCCGTTGGAGATGGTCAGCCCGGGAATCGGCTCGTGCACCGAGCCCGACAGCACGAACCCGATGACCCCGCCCGCCTCCAGCTCGGCGGCGGCCGCCCGGGCCAGCCGGACCGCCCCGAGGAACACCGACTCGAAGGCGCTCTGCCACTGCTCGTCCGTGGTGTCGGCGACGAACCCGGGCGGCGGGCCGCCGACGCTCACCAGCACCCCGTCGAACCCGCCGAACGCGTCCCGGGCCGCCGCGATCAGCCGGGCCGCCGCGCCGGGGTCGGCGTTGTCCACGGCGACGCCGAGGGCGTTCGGCCCCAGTTCCGCCGCGGCGTCGGCGACGCGCTTGTCGTCCCGTCCGGTGAGGACGACCTTCGCGCCGTCCGCGACGAGCTCACGCGCGGCGGCGTTGCCGAGTCCGCGCGTGGCCCCGGTGACGACGTACACCCGGTCCTTCAGTCCAAGATCCATGGCTCCTATCCTGCCTCCTCGCCGTCGAACAGGGTGAGGGCGGTGTTCACCAGGCCGATGTGACTGAACGCCTGCGGGAAGTTGCCGAGGTGCCGGCCCGCCACCGGGTCGTACTCCTCCGCCAGCAGCCCCACGTCGTTGGCCAGACCCACGAGCCGTTCGAACAGCTCCCGTGCCTCCTTCGTGCGGCCCGTCATGTGCAGGGCGTCGGCGAGCCAGAACGAGCAGGCCAGGAAGGCCCCCTCGTCGCCCGGCAGACCGTCCACGGTCGCGCCCTCGGTGCTGTAGCGGCGCAGCAGGCCGTCGTGCCCGAGCTCCGCACGGATCGCGTCGACGGTGCCGACCACGCGGGGGTCGTCCGGCGGCAGGAAGCCGACGCGCGGGATGAGCAGCAGGGCGGCGTCCAGGTCGGCCGAGCCGTAGGACTGGGTGAAGGTGTTGCGCCGCGGGTCGTAGCCCTTCTCGCACACCTCGCGGTGCACCTCGTCGCGCAGGTCCCGCCAGCCGGTCAGGTCGCCGCTGAGCTCCGGGTACGCCTCCAGCGCGCGGACGGCCCGGTCGGCGGCGACCCAGACCATGACCTTGGAGTGCACGAACTGCCGCCGGCCGCCGCGTACCTCCCACAGCCCTTCGTCCGGCTGCCGCCAGTTGTCGCTCAGCCAGTTCATCAGGGCGCACTGCAGGGACCACATGTGCGGCCGGGGCGACATGCCCGAGGTCCGGGCCAGCGACAGGGAGTCCATCACCTCGCCGTAGACGTCCAGCTGGAGCTGCTGCACGGCGCCGTTGCCGATGCGCACGGGCGTGGAGCCCTCGTAGCCGGAGAGCCAGGGAAGCTCGCACTCGGGCAGCCGCCGCTCACCGGACAGCCCATACATGATCTGCAGGTCGGCCGGGTCGCCCGCGACGGCCCGCAGCAGCCAGTTGCGCCACGCCTCGGCGTCCTCCTCGTACCCGGCCGCGAGGAGGGCGCCGAGGGTGAGGGTGGAGTCGCGCAGCCAGCAGAAGCGGTAGTCCCAGTTGCGGACGCCGCCCACCTCCTCCGGCAGCGAGGTGGTGAGTGCGGCCACGATGCCGCCGGTCGGCTGGAAGGTGAGGGCCTTGAGGGTGATCAGGGAGCGGACGACGGCGTCCCGGTGGGGGCCGGTGTAGCGGCAGCGGGCGGCCCATCGCCGCCAGTCGTCGACGCTGGTGGCGAGCGCCTCGTACGGGTCGACGAGCGGCGGGCGGGACTCGTGCGAGGGGTGCCAGGTGAGGACGAAGGCGACCGACTCGCCCTCGGCGAGGGTGAACTCGGAGTGCGTCGTGAAGTCCTCGCCCCAGGTGTGCACGCCCGGTTCGCTGCGGAACCAGACCGCGTCGGGCCCGGCGACCGCCACGTGGTGCCCGTCGGCGCGGCGCATCCACGGCACCACCCAGCCGTAGTCGAAGCGCAGCCGCAGCGTGCTGCGGACGGTGACCCGGCCGCGCAGCCCCTCGACGACGCGCACCACGTCGGGGGCCTGATCGCGCTGCGGCATCAGGTCGGTGACCCGGATCGCGCCGTCGGCGGTCTCCCACTCGGTGTCAAGGACGAGCGTGTCGGGCCGGTAGCCGCGCCGGGTGCAGGCGCCCGTCACGCCCCGCGGGGCGATGCGCCAGTGACCGTTCTCCTCGCCGCCGAGGAGTCGGGCGAAGCAGGCTCCGGAGTCGAAGCGGGGCAGGCAGAGCCAGTCGACGGAACCGTCCGTGCCGACCAGGGCGGCGGTCTGCTCGTCGCCGATGAGGGCGTAGTCCTCGATGCGGGGGTGCACGCCTTGCGGTTTCCCGGTGAACCGGGGAGGCAATCAGGGGTGCGGCCGGGTGAGTGACGCCGGATGCGCCGGGGCCGCCGTGGACGAGAACACGACGCCCCGGTCCGACGGCGCCCGGTTGAGCACCCACAGGCCGATCAGAGTCGCCAGCGCGAAGACGACGGCGACCAGCACGGCGAGCACGAGCCGCCGTCGGCGTTCGCGCCGCAGCCACTCGCCGCGCGCGGTGCGATAGGCGTCCGGAGCCGGCCGCACGCCGCCGGCCAGCGCCTCCAGCGCCTCCCGCAGCTCGCGCTCGGTGCGGTCCGTGTCGTTCATCGCCGGGCCTCCATCGCCTGGGTGAGCGCGGCCAGGCCGCGCGAGGTGTGGGTTTTGACGGACCCGCAGGAGATGCCCATCGCGGCGGCGATCTCGCTCTCCTTCAGGCCGAGCCAGTGCCGCAGCACGAGCGCCTCCCGCTGCCGGGCCGGCAGCTGCTGGAGCGCGTCGATCAGCACGCGCTGGTCGTCGCGCAGCAGCGCGGCGCTCTCCGCGGAGGCGACGGTCTCCTCCGGCAGCTCCGGAGGGCTCTCCACATGCCGGCGGGCGACCTGCAGATGTCGTATCCGCATCCGGGTCAGATTGCAGACGGTGGAGCGCAGATAGGCCTCCGCCGCCTCGACGTCCCGCAGCCGACGCCACTTCCGGTAGATCTGGTAGTACGCCTCGGCGACCACGTTCTCCGGGTCGTCCGCGCCGAGCAGCACGGCCAGTCGCAGCATCGAGGAGTAGTGCAGCTCGAAGAGCCGGGCCAGAGCGGCCTCGCGTTCCAGGTCGGCCGGATCGCCCGGCACGGGGGCGAGGGGCTCCACGGGGGGCTCCTGCACGGGGATCGGGTGTCTGCGTCTCACGGGTGGTTCGCTCCCGTCTCGGGACGCCGCCTGAGGACCAGGCGGGAGGGCAGGTCGGTGGTGTCCGCGCCGCGGGGGACGCGGAGGCGTTCGAGGACCGCGGTGCCGGTGGCAGCGACGGTCAGGTTGAGCAGCAGGGCCACCAGCCCGGCGTAGACCTCCATCGGTCCGAACCCCAGGCTGACGGTGGCGGAGAACCCCTCGCGCACCACGAGATAGGTCCCGGCCGCCATGCCGGCCGCCCAGCCGGCGAGCAGCGCCCGCGGATGCAGTCGGCCCGTGAACAGCCCGACGGCCACCGCGGGGAAGACCTGCAGTATCCACACCCCGCCCAGCAGCTGGAGGTTGACGGCGTCCTGGTCGCGCAGCCCGAACACGAAGGCCACCGCGCCCGCCTTCGCGGTCAGGGAGACGGCCTTGGCGATCCGCACCTGCCTCTTGGGCGTGGCCGTCGGATGGACGTACTGGACGTACACGTTGCGGACGAAGCTCGTGGCGGCCGCGATCGACATCACGGCGGCCGGAACCAGTGCCCCCACGGTGATCGCGGCGAACACCAGCCCGGCCAGCGCGGCCGGCATCAGCCGGTCGACGAGCATCGGCACGGCGGCCTCGGCGCCCCCTTGCGGGGCCCGCACCCCGGCCGCGACGGCGGCGACGCCGAGCAGGCCGAAGAGGGCGAGCAGCCCCGTCCACACCGGCAGCGCCGCGGCGACCTTGCGCAGGGTGCGCGGTCTGTCGGCGGCGAATCCGGCGGTGAGCACGTGCGGGTACATCAGCAGGGCCAGCGCGGAGCCGAGCGCGAGGGTCGCGTACGCGGGCTGCTGTCCGGCGGTGAGGACCAGCGAGGAGTGCGCCACGTCGGGTGCGCCGGTGCGCCGGGCGGCGCCCTCGAAGACGGCGCCCGGCCCGCCGAGCCGCTGGAGCACCAGCCAGCACACGGCGGTCAGCGACACGAACACGGCGACCGCCTTCAGCGCGGAGATGACCGCGGGCGCACGCAGCCCGTGCCGGTAGGTGGCCACCGCGAGCCCCGCGAACAGCGCCACCATCACCAGATCCCCGGCCGCGCCGCGCGGATACACGCCGCCCGCCGTCAGCACCGCCCGTATCCCGAGCAGTTGCAGCGCCAGGTACGGCATCGTCGCGAGGATCCCGGTCAGCGCCACCACGAGGGCCAGCGGCGAGGACCCGTAGCGCCCGCGCACGAAGTCGGCGGCCGTGACGTAGCCCTTGCTGCGGGCCACGCTCCACAGGCGGCTCAGCAGGACGAAGGCGAGCGGGCAGACGATCACGGTGTACGGCACGGCGAAGAACGCGGACGCCCCGTTGCCGTACGCCAGTCCCGGGACGGCGGTGAAGGTGTAGGCGGTGAAGATCGTGCCGCCGAGCAGCAGCCAGGTCCAGACGGCGCCGAGCGAGCGGTCGGCGAGGGCCCAGCCCTCCAGGGAGGGCAGCCGGTCGCTGGGGCGCAGCCGGCGCGCGGCCGCGGCGAGCAGCGACGCCCCGCCGATCACGGCGAGGAACGTCGTGGTCATGGCGGCGTCGGCCATGGGTCACCGTCCTTGGTGTGCCTGTCCCCTCACCGGTCAGTTGCGCCGGCGGCCGTTTCGGTTGACCGGGATGCGGCGGGAAATCCTCCGGAGATTCGCTGTCAACCGGTTGCGGAGGGCGGGCAACTCTTGCACAGACCGACAGCGAGCGGGGAGAGCCGCCCGTCGCTGATCTCCTGGCGCCCCGTGTCACGAGGCGCGCAGCACCGCCCAGGCGAGGAGCCGCCATGTCTGTGTCCACCCTGCCCGAAACAGGTGTTCCGGGGCCGGAAAAGTCGCGTATGTCACGGAGATCCGTTCTGCTGTGGGCGGCCGTCGCGCTGCTCGGCGCCGTCGCCTGGGGCGTCGTCGCCCTAGCCCGGGGGGAGCGGATATCGGCGGTCTGGCTGGTGGTCGCCGCCCTCGGTTCGTACGCCATCGCCTACCGCTTCTACGCCCGCTTCATCGCCCGCCGGGTGCTGCGGCCGGACGACCGCCGGGCCACCCCCGCCGAACGCCTCGAGGACGGCGTCGACTTCCAGCCCACCGACCGCCGGGTCCTGCTCGGACACCACTTCGCCGCGATCGCCGGGGCGGGCCCCCTGGTCGGCCCCGTGCTCGCGGCGCAGATGGGCTATCTGCCAGGCACCCTGTGGATCGTCGCCGGGGTGATCTTCGCGGGCGCGGTGCAGGACATGGTCGTGCTGTTCCTCTCCATGCGCCGGGACGGCACCTCGCTCGGGCAGATGGCCCGCGACGAGATAGGCCGCGCGGGCGGAGCGGCGGCCCTCGTGGCCGTCTTCGCCATCATGATCATTCTTCTGGGCGTGCTGGCGCTGGTCGTGGTCAACGCGCTCGCCCACTCGCCCTGGGGGACCTTCTCCGTCGCGATGACCGTTCCCATCGCCCTGTTCATGGGCCTCTGGCTGCACCGCATCCGCCCGGGCCGGGTAGTGGAGACCAGCCTCATCGGCGTGGCGCTGCTGCTGCTCGCGATCGTGGGCGGCGGCTGGGTGCAGAACTCCTCGCTGGCCGACGCCTTCACGCTCAGCCCCACGACCCTCGTCTTCTGCCTCATCGGCTACGGCTTCGTCGCCTCCGTGCTGCCGGTGTGGATGCTGCTCGCCCCGCGCGACTACCTCTCCACCTTCATGAAGATCGGCACGATCGCGCTGCTGGCGGTCGGCGTGGTCGTGGCCGCGCCCGTGCTCAGGGCGGACGCGGTCAGCGACTTCGCCTCCTCGGGCGCGGGTCCCGTCTTCGCGGGGGCGCTGTTCCCGTTCCTCTTCATCACCATCGCCTGCGGTGCGCTGTCCGGCTTCCACGCGCTCGTCTCGTCCGGGACGACGCCCAAGCTCATCCAGAAGGAGTCCCAGGTCAGGCTCATCGGTTACGGCGCGATGCTGATGGAGTCGTTCGTCGCGATCATGGCGCTGATCGCCGCGGCCACCCTGGAGCCGGGTCTGTACTACGCGATGAACGCGCCGGCCGGCCTGCTGGGCGCGACGGCCGAGTCGGCTTCCCACGCGGTCGCGGGCCTCGGCTTCACCATCAGCCCGGACCAGCTCGCCTCCGCCGCCAGGGCGGTCGAGGAGCAGACCCTGATCGCTCGCTCCGGCGGCGCCCCCACGCTGGCCGTCGGCATGTCGGAGATCTTCTCCGGCGTCTTCGGCGGGACCGCGATGAAGGCGTTCTGGTACCACTTCGCCATCATGTTCGAGGCGCTGTTCATCCTGACCACGGTGGACGCGGGCACCCGCGTCGGCCGCTTCATGCTCCAGGACATGCTCGGCAACGTGTGGAAGCCGGTCGGCCGGGTCAACTGGAAGCCCGGCATCTGGCTCTGCAGCGGTCTGGTCGTCGCCGCCTGGGGCTACTTCCTGTACACCGGCGCCACGGACCCGCTCGGCGGGATCAACCAGCTCTTCCCGCTCTTCGGCATCGCCAACCAGCTGCTGGCAGCCATCGCCCTGACCGTGTGCACGACGGTGCTGGTGAAGTCCGGCCGACTGCGCTGGGCCTGGGTGACGGGCGTGCCGCTGGCCTGGGTCGTCGCGGTCACCTTCACCGCCGGCTGGCAGAAGATCTTCTCCGACGACCCCAGGATCGGCTTCTTCGCCCAGCGCGCCCGGTATGCCGACGCCCTCGACGCCGGGCAGGTGCTGGCGCCCGCGAAGTCGGCGGCCGACATGCACACGGTGGTCGCCAACTCCACGGTGGACGGCGTGCTGATCGCCGTGTTCCTGCTGCTGGTCGCCGTGGTGATCGTGAACGCGGCGGTGGTCTGCGTACGGGCCGTGCGCTCGCCGGTCCCGCTGCCGACGGCCGAGGCGGCGTTCGTCGAGTCCCGGATCGACGTGCCGACGGCGGTGGGATCGTGAGCGCCGCAGTGCGCGGGACGTCGGCGCTGCGCCGGCTCCTGCGGGTGGCCTCGCACGGGGCGCGGACCGTGCGCTGGTACCTGCGCGAGCTGACCGGCGAGGGGGAGTACGACCGCTACTGCGAGCGGCGCCGGCGCCATCACCCGCTCGCTCCCGTCCCGACCCCGCGCGAGTACCAGGTGCTGCGCAGCCTGCACCGCGAGGAGCATCCGCAGAGCCGCTGCTGCTGACGCGCGGACGTCGGAGCGGGCAGGGCGGCGGGCGTGACGGGGCCCGGCCGGGCCGGCGGTGCTACACCGTCGCCGGCTCGGCCGGCTCCGGCTCCGGGGCAGCCGCCGCGGCCCGGTCGCGGGCCTCGCGGCGGACCAGGATCAGCCAGCCGACGGGGACGCCCGCGGCGAACAGCCACCACTGGATGGTGTAGGCGAAGTTCAGCGCCGCGTCCTCGCTGCCGGGCGGGCCCAGCAGTTCGGGGCTGTCGCCCTTGGGCGCGGGCGCCGTCAGCGCGATGTAGCCGCCGAGCACCTGCGCACCGAGCCGCCGGGACTCCCGCTCGCTGTTGATCAGCATGACCTGCCGGTCCGGCAGTCCCTTGAGGTCCTTGATGCCGCTCGCCGCGGTCGTCTCGTCGGGCATCAGCCGGCCGGTGACCGTGACCCTGCCGCCGGGCGGCGCGGGGATCTCGGGGAAGGCGGTCTGGCTCGGGCCGTTCGCGGGGATCCAGCCGCGGTTGACCAGCAGCACCTTGCCGTCCGTCAGGACGAGCGGGGTGAGGACGTGGAACCCGACGGTCTCGTCGGCGTTGACCCGGCGCCGGACGACGACCTCGTGCCCGGCGTCGAAGACGCCGGTGGCGCTCACGTTGTGGTAGCGCTCGCTGCGGGTGACGACATGGCCGACGGCGGTCAGCTTCTCGACGGGCACCGCGTCGGCGGCCAGCGCGTCGGAGACGAGCTGGTTGCGCGCGGTGCGCTCCTCGTAGCGGTGCATCTGCCAGAAGCCCAGCCTGATCATCGTGGGGATGAGAAGGAGGGAGACCAGCGTGAGGATCACCCACTGCCGGGACAACAGGAAGCGGTACACCCCACGACCGTACAACTCGGTCGTGGGGCGCATGCGGCCGGGTGCCGCGGGACGTCCTCGGCGGCCGACCGCCGGTAGCTGCCGGACCCGGGCTCAGGCCCTGTCGACGATCCCCACCCGGCCCTCCGCGCGGGCGCAGTGCGCGCCGCAGTACCAGTGACCCTCCACCTCGACGCCCTGGCCGATGATCTGCACCCTGCAGTGCTCGCAGATGGGGGCCATGCGATGGATCGCACAGGAGAAGCAGTCGAAGACATGGACCGCGCCCTGCGCGTGCACTTCGAAGGTCATTCCGTAGTCATTGCCGCAAACTTCGCATCTCGCCATGCGCCACAGGGTGAGCCGTCGCCCCCGCGCGGGCGAGCGGGCGGCGGGCGAGTCGCGCGGCAATCACCCGTACGCACCGGTCGGCGCCCGCGGGTTCGCGCAGTCGTCCGCGCGGGTCACTCGTCGGCGGGCTCCACATCCCGCAGGAGCTGCCCGAACGCGGCCTCGTCCACCACGGGCGTCCCGAACTGCCGCGCCTTCACCACTTTCGACGTGCCCGAGTCGGGGTCGTTGGTGACCAGCAGGCTGGTCAGCCGGGACAGGCTCGTGGCGACATGCAGTCCCGCCTCGGCGGCACGGTCCTCCAGCAGTTCGCGTTCGACCGAGGTGTCTCCCGAGAAGGCGACCCGCATGCCCTGCTTGAGCCGTCTGCCGTCCTCGTAGCGCCCCGGGTTCGGATGCGGGCATACCGGCCTTTTCCGGGACGGCCGCCAACTGCTGGGCCGGTAGCCGCCGTAGCCGCCGCCCGGGCCGCTCGCCTGCCGCCCGATCAGGGACGCCGGACGGTCGGCCCACTCCGTCAGCGGACGGCACTCGAGCAGCGGCAGCCGGACTCCGCCCTCCGCCGCGGCCCGCAGGCTCGGCCGGAACGCCTCCGCCAGCACGCGTGCGTCGTCCAGCGCGTGGTGCGCCCGCTGCTGCACGACGCCGAAGTGGGCCGCGAGCGACTCCAGCTTGTGGTTGGGCAGCGGCAGCCCCAACTCCTTGGACAGCGCGATGGTGCACAGCCGCTGCCGCACCGGCGCCTCACGCTCCGCGCGCGCGTACTCCCGCGCGATCATCTGCCAGTCGAAGACCGCGTTGTGCGCGACGAGCACCCGGCCGTCGAGCCGGGCGGCGAACTCCTCCGCCACCTCGTGGAAGAGGGGCGCGCCCGCCAGCACGTCGCTCGTCAGACCGTGTATCCACACCGGGCCCGGGTCGCGTTGCGGATTGACCAGCGTGTACCAGTGGTCCTGGACCTCGCCGCGCGCGTCCAGCCGGTAGACGGCCGCGGAGATGATCCGGTCGTCCCGCGCCAGGCCGGTGGTCTCCACGTCAACGACCGCGTATCCCCGGGGATACGCGGTCGGCCACTCCGTGGGGGACGACGCTGTCGTCGTGTGGTCTTCGAGCATGGTCACTGAGGATACGGGCCGCCACCGACACCCCGCCGCCCCCGCCCCGCGGCGCAGGGCGCGGGAAGTCCTCCGGACCGCACGGGAGTTCGCCGTGCGCACGCCCGCGTGCCCCCGGCCCCCGGCCGACGGCGCCGCAACTCCCGCCGCGCCCGACGCCGTTACGCTTCTCCGCCCCTCGTCCGCCCCTCGTCCGGCTGTGTCCTCGTCCCCGGTCGCTCGCCCCCGCTCGCTCGTCCCCTCCCGCAGCCGGGCGTCGCAGCGCGACCCGCGGCCTGGGAGGTGTCATCCTCCGTCCTGTGACGGAACCCACCCACGCCGAGGCCCACGACGGCTCGCTCGGATCCCGGCTCAACTGGCTGCGCGCCGCGGTCCTCGGCGCCAACGACGGCATCGTCTCCACCGCGGGTCTCGTCGTCGGCGTGGCCGGCGCGACGGACCACCGCTCCGCGCTGCTGACGGCCGGCCTCGCCGGGCTGCTCGCCGGGTCGATGTCCATGGCGGCGGGCGAGTACGTCTCCGTGTCGACCCAGCGGGACTCCGAGAAGGCCGCGCTCGCTCTGGAGCGGCGGGAACTGAGCGAGCAGCCCGAGGCCGAACTGGAGGAGCTGACGGAGCTGCTGGAGGAGCGGGGCCTGTCCCGGGACGTGGCCCGGGAGGCGGCCGTCCAGCTCACGGAACGGGACGCCCTTCGGGCGCACGCGCGCGTGGAGCTCGGCATCGACCCCGACGACCTCACCGACCCCTGGCATGCGGCCTGGGCGAGCTTCCTCGCCTTCACGGCGGGCGCCCTGCTGCCGCTGCTGGCAGTCGTGCTGCCCCCGGCCGACCGGCGTCTCCCGGTGACCGTCGTCTCCGTCCTGGTGGCTCTGACCGTCACGGGCTGGTCCGGCGCCCGGCTGGGCGCCGCGGCCCCCGGGCGGGCGGTGGTGCGCAATGTGGGCGGCGGAGCCCTGGCGATGGGGGTGACATACCTGGTCGGTTCGCTCATGGGGGCCACGGGGGTGTGAAGGAGGCGTGAAGCGGGCGGGGTCCGTCGTCGCGGGTTGGCGGGGATCACCAATAAGCAAGCGCATACCCCTGGAAATACTTGTCGGTAACACCGTCTAGCCGCAGCCCACCAGCGGTTCTACGGTGCCAGCATGCCGAACCTGCCCGATGTCGTGCTGTGGTCGATACCCGCCTTCGTGCTGCTCACCGTGATCGAGATCATCAGCGTCCGCGTCCATCCCGACGAGGACGCCGCCGGGTACCGGACGAAGGATGCCGTGACCAGCGTCGGCATGGGGCTCGGGAGCCTCGTCTTCGACTTCGTCTGGAAGATCCCGATCGTCGCGACATACACCGCGATCTACGAGCTGACGCCGCTGCGCGTGCCCGTCCTGTGGTGGACGCTCCCGGTGATGCTGCTGGCGCAGGACTTCTTCTACTACTGGTCCCACCGCGGTCACCACGTCATCCGGGTCCTGTGGGCCTGCCACGTGGTCCACCACTCCAGCGAGAAGTTCAACCTCACGACCGCCCTGCGCCAGCCCTGGACCACGCTGACCGTCTGGCCCTTCTACGTTCCGCTCATCGCCGCCGGCGTCCACCCGGCCGCGCTGGCCTTCTGTTCCTCGGTCAACCTCGTCTACCAGTTCTGGATCCACACCGAGCGGATCGACCGGATGCCCCGGTGGTTCGAGTTCGTGTTCAACACGCCGTCCCACCACCGCGTCCACCACGCCTCCCAGGGCGGCTACCTGGACCGCAACTTCGGCGGCATCCTCATCGTGTGGGACCGGCTGTTCGGCTCCTTCGTGCCCGAGACCGACCGGCCCGTGTACGGGTTGACCAAGAACATCAACACGTTCAACCCGATCAAGGTGGCGACTCACGAGTACGTCGCCATCGCCAAGGACCTCAGGGCCGCGGCGGGCTGGCGCGAGCGGGCGGGGCGGGTCTTCGGCGGGCCGGGCTGGCAGCCGGCGGCTCCACTCGAGCCGACCCCCGCCGAGCCGACCGCCACCGAGCCGACCCCCACCGAGCCGACCGCGACCGTGCCGGCGTCGCAGGCCGCACCGGTAGGGGAGACCACGGCCGCGTGACCCGCTCCCGCGTCCGACCGGCCCTGTTCGGCCTGCTCGGCCTGTTCGCGCTCGCCGCCGCCGTCGACCTGCTCAGCCTCGCCTTCGGCTTCGAGTCCGGCCACGCCGTCGCCAAGCCGCTCCTGATGCCTCTCCTCGCTGCCTGGGCGGCCCTGCGCGGCGCGCCCCGGCTCCTCGTCGCCGCCCTGCTGTGCGGCTGGGGCGGCGACACCCTGCTGCTGTTCGACGCCGACGCCGCCTTCCTCGCCGGCATGGCCTCCTTCGCCGCCGGGCACGTCTGCTACCTCGTGCTGTTCACCCGCGTCGGCCGCTCCCGCGCGGGCGCCCTGCTCCTCGCTCCCTGCTACGCCGTCGCCCTGATCACGACGGTCGTCCTGCTCCGGCCCGATCTGCCCGCGGAGCTGCGCCTGCCCGTCGCCGTCTACAGCACCCTGCTCACGGCCATGGCCTGCACCGCCACCGCCCGGCTCGGCCCGGTCGCCGGCGCCGGCGGCGCGCTCTTCCTGCTCTCCGACACGCTCATCGCCACCGGTGTGGCGCACTGGCCGCAGCCGCCGCGCCCCGACCTGTGGATCATGCTCACCTATATCGCCGCGCAGTTCCTGCTGGTCCGAGGCTCCCTCGGGGAGCGACGCCAGGAGCCGGAACGGGCGGACAGCCGGCAGGTCCTCGCCGACCCCGGGTGACCGGCCCCGGGTGACCGGCCCCGCCGGTCAGAGCCAGCGGGCCGGATCGGCTCCCCAGCGGCCCGGCGGGCGCGCCCAGTCGGCCGGCCCGCCGTCGAAGCGCACCGGCGGCAGGACGTACCGCAGTCGCCCGAGAGGACTGTCGGCGTGCGCGAGCCACGGCGACGGGTCGAGGGGGCCGTCCCCGGTTCGCCGCACGTCCTGTCCCGGGTCTGCGTCCGCGCCGCTCCGGGCGTCCTCGGTCAGCCAGGCCGCCGTCCGGGCCAGCGCCAGCCGGACGAGGCGGGCGCCGCCGTCGGCCGACTGCTCGGTCAGCGCACGCAGCACGCCGGCTGCCAGCAGATAGCCGGTCCCGTGGTCCAGGGCCTGCGCCGGCAGTGCTCCGGGCTGCTCGGCCGAGCCCTCTACGGCCGCGATGCCGGTGGCCGCCTGCACCAGGCTGTCGAAGCCCCGTCGGTCGCCCCAGGGCCCGTACACCCCCCAGGCCGACACCTGTGCGACGACCACTCCGGGCCGACGTTCGGCCAGGGCCTCGGGGGAGAGCCCGAAGCGGTCGAGCGCGCCCGGCCGGTACCCGGTGACGACGACGTCCGCCGTCGCGAGCAGCTCCTCGAAGGCCCGCCGGTCCGCGGCGAGGTCCAGCAGGGCCGAGCGTTTGCCGAAGCCCGTGTCGGCGTGCTGGTCCGGCAGTTCGGGCAGACCGGGCGCGTCCACGCGCAGGACGTCGGCGCCCAGCAGGGCGAGGGTGCGGGTGGCGACCGGCCCCGCGAGGACCCGGGTCAGGTCCAGGACGCGCACTTTGGCGGCCGGCAGCAGGGGGCCGCCCTCCATCGGCGCGAAGGCACGCACGGGCGCCCCGTCCAGCCTGCTGCGCTCGACCAGGGGCCGGCCGGCGATGGCTGCGGCCTGCTCGTGCGTCGCCCACTGCCGTGGTGTGCGCAGCGCGACGGCCAGGCCGCCGGCCGCGTGCACCGCGTCCTCGACCTCCTGTGCCCGGCGTCCGGCGAGAACGGCCTCGACGGCGGCGGGCCCGGAGTTCGCACCGTCGGCGTCGACGGGCAGGCCGAGCGCGCGCAGCAGGCGCTCGCGGTGGTGCGGGTAGTTGGCGTGGGTGCGCACCCAGCCGTCGGCGGTCCGCCAGAACCGGGACAGCGGGGCGAAGGACACCGGCGCCCGGTCGTCGATCAGCGTATGCCGTTCGCTGACGAACGCCGCGGCGACCGCTGCGTCGTCCACCCGCACCTCGGGCGTCCGCGGCAGGCCCGACCGTCGCGCCCCCAGCTCCGCGGCGGCCAGCGCGCACGCGCCCACGCAGGCGCGCGCCAGCTGCCGTACAGGCAGCCGCGCCGGCAGAGCGCCGCCCCGGACGACCGTCGACACGTGCGCGAGGAGAGCGGGATCGCCGCCCAGTTCCGACCATGCGAACTCGATGTCAGTCATGACTGCATGATGCATTATTGATTCAATCAACATATGTGCTCCGCCTGTCCGCCTGTCCGCCCGTCCACCCGTCCGTCGCATCCGGCCTGTCCGTCGAGCCGGCGTCGCCGCACGGGAAAGGGCCGGGCGGATGACCGCCCGGCCCTCGAACCCCGTGCGCCACGGTCGTGGCGGTCGGAGCGACTACTTCACGGCGCGCAGCGCGTTCACGACGCCGTGGCCGAAGAAGGCGTTGTACCGCTTTCCGCCCACGCACGTCGCGTCCACGACGCCGTTGCCGTCACCGTCGTACGGCTCGGTCGGGCACGCCGTGCTGTCCGCCTGGAGCTTGAGGAGCGCCTGCAGCTGGGCGGGGCTCGCGTACGGATGCGTCGACTTCAGGAGCGCGGCCACGCCGGCCACGTGCGGCGACGCCATCGAGGTGCCCTGCAGATAGCCGTACGTGTTGTTCGGCAGCGTCGACAGGATGCGCCCGTTGGCCGACGGCGTGTCCGGGATCTGGTACTTGTCGCCGCCCGGGGCCGCCACGTCGATCGCGCCGAGGCCGTAGGTGGAGTAGTACGACTTGGTGCCCTTGACGCCCGTGGCGCTCACGGTGACGACACCCGGCAGCTGGGTCGGCACGTCGAAGCACTCGTGCGGATCGATCGTGCGCGTCACCGGCGTGGCGTCGTCGGGGCTGGACGCGTCCACGATGGCGTCGGAGTCGAGGTCGTGGTTGGAGTTGCCCGCCGAGGCCACGTTGAGCGTGCCCTTCTTCTGGGCGTACAGCTGGGCCCTGTTGACCGCGTCGACGATGGCCCGCTGGTCCGGGTCGTCCATGCAGTTGTACAGCCACGGGTCGACGTAGTAGCTGTTGTTCGTGACCTCGACGCCGTGGTCGGCGGCGAACACGAACGCGCAGACGACGTTCTCCGGGTAGAAGAGGCCGTCCTTGGGGTCGCTCACCTTGATGCTCGCGACCTTGACGCCCGGCGCCACGCCGGCGACGCCGACGCCGTTGCGGGCGGCCGCGATCTCACCGGCGACATGGGTGCCGTGGTAGTCCTCCGCCGTGTACGGACGCCAGGCGCCCGCGCTGGTGTCCGCGACGCCGCCGACGCAGTTCGCCGACTGGGACGCGGAGAAGTTCGCGGTGAGGTCCGGGTGGGTGTCGTCGACGCCGGTGTCGATCACGGCGACCGTCACCCTCTTGCTGCCCGGGTTGATCTTGGCGGCCTTGTCGGCGCCTATCGCGCGCAGGTCCCACTGGTCCGCCTCGAGCGGCTCGCTCTGGCCCGCCGCGCCGGACGCCTTCGCGACCTTCGCCGCCTCCGCCTTCGACAGGACCTGCACCGCGCCCTCGTCGGTGGTCCCGGCGGGGCTCAGCGGAGTCGTGCGGGTGGCGCCGGCCGACTGCACGCCCCGCACCGCGCGTATCCGCGGACCGAAGTCGGGGTTCGCCGAGTGGACGACGAGCACGCCGATCCTCTCGTAGGACGCGACGACGGTGCCGCCGACCGAGGCGATCGCCTTCTTCACCGACCCGATCGTGCGGTGGTCCACCCTCGTGTTGACGACGTACGCCAGCGTCGGGGCGTCGGTCGCCCGGGTGGCGGATGTCGTGGCGGGAGCCGCGGTGGCCGCAGTCGGCAGGAAGCCGAGGGAGGCGGTCAGCGACAGCACGACGGGCACCGCGAGTGCGAGGCGGCGTCTGGAAGGCAGATGAGCCATGGGGTCTCCACATCATCCGGAAAGGGGACCTGGCCGAGCACAGATCCTGCTCGGCAGGTACATGACGGGTGGTGCTGAGCCGAAGCTATCCAACTGACTCGCCGGCCAGCAACGATCCCGGGCGACGACTTCGGCCCCGGGGATCAATCGAACCGTGGTTGGCGCTGAGATTGATCATGGCGGTCTAGCACAGCTCCGGGATGCGGCGTCAGGTTTCTCTGGAAGCCAGGTGGGCCCGGATGACGGGTGGCTACCGTCCGCCGGGTGCCGGTGGAATTTCTGACTGATGAGCAAGCGGCGGCGTACGGACGGTTCGTGGAGGAGCCGACGCGGCCGGAGCTGGAGCGGTTCTTCTTCCTGGACGACGTGGACCGGGATCTGATCGCGTTGCGCCGCACAACGGCGCACCAGCTGGGGTTCGCGGTCCAGATGTGCACCGTCCGGTACGTCGGCCGGTTCCTGGTGGACGACCCGCTGGACGTGCCGTGGTCGGTCATCGAGCACTTGGCCGCGCAGTTGCAGATCGAGGACGCGTCGGTGGTGAAGCGGTACACCGAGCGGGCGAAGACGGCATACGAGCACGCGTGGGAGATTCGGGACGCCTACGGCTACCACCCGTTCGAGGATGTGGAGTGGGGGCGCAAGTTCCGCGCGTTCCTGCACGGGCGGGCGTGGACGGGCGCCGAGGGGCCGGTGGCCCTGTTCAACCAGGCGGTGGGCTGGCTGCGGCGGCACCGGGTGCTGCTGCCGGGCGTGAGCGTGCTGGCCAAGCAGGTCGCCTCCGTGCGTCAGGTCGCGGAGAAGCGGCTGTACGCGACGGTGGCGGGCGCCGCGCGGAGGGCGGACGCGTCGCTGTCGGCGGATCTGGTGGCGCTGCTCGGGGTGCCGGAGGGGCGGCGGATCTCGGAGTTGGAGCGGCTGCGCCGGCCGCCGACGCGGACGACGGGCGCGAGCCTGGCGAAGGCGCTGGAGCGGGTGGATGAGATCTCGGCGTTCCGTCTGGGGCGGGTGAAGCTGGACAAGGTGCCGCCGAACCGGCTGGCGACGCTGGCGCGGGTCGGCCTGGGGTCGAAGGCGCCGATCCTGGATCGTACGCCGGAGCCGAAGCGCACTGCGCTGCTGACGTCGGTGGTGCGGCACCTGGAGGCGTCCGCGATCGACGACGCGCTGGATCTGTTCTCGGTGCTGATGCAGGTGAAGCTGATCAGCGCTGCGCGGCGGGCGACGGACCGGGACTGGCTCGCGGCCCGGCCTCGTGTGGCGAAGGCGTCGCGGATGCTCGATGGCGTGTTCCGGCTGTGGAGCGAGCAGTTGGATCTGATCGCCGAGAGCGGTGCCGACCTGGACGCGGGCGCGATGTGGCGGGCGCTGGAGACGGAGATCGGGCCGCGCGAGGACGTGATGGCCGCCTCGGCGCTGCTGGGAGAGCTGATCGGGCCTGCGGAGGAGGAGGCCGAGGCGGAGATGCGGCGCCTGCTGGCCACCCGCTACAACACGGTCCGCCCCTTCCTGTCGCTGCTTGGGGAGTCGCCCGCGCTGGGGGCGGCCTCCGGCGGCAAGCGAATTCTGGAGGCGGTGAAGCGGCTCCCGGCACTGGCCCGGCGGAAGGTGAAGGCCAAGCCGCTGTTGCCCCGTGAGATCGACGCCAAGCTGGTGCCGGCGGTCTGGAAGAAGGCGGTGTACTCCAACCCGGAGCTGCCCGAGGGCGCGGTGGACCGCGACGCGTACGTGGTGTGCGTGCTGGAGCAGTTGTTTCGCGCTCTGAATCGGCGTGACGTGTTCGCCTCGCCGTCGAACCGGTGGGCGGACCCGCGGGCGCGGCTGCTGGACGGCAAGCAGTGGGAGGCCGTCTCCGAGGACGTACTGCACGGCCTGAGCCTGGACGAGCCGGTCGTCGAGCACCTGGCGGGGCGGGTGCGGGCCCTGGACGCGGCTTGGCAGCTGATGGCGGAGCGTCTGGAGGAGGCCGGGCAGGACGCGAAGCTCAGCTTCGAGGTCCAGCCCAACGGCCGGTTGAAGCTGAACGTCGACCGGCTCGGCGCGCTTGGCGAGAGCGAGTCCCTGAAGTGGTTGCGCAAGATCACCGCGAAGATGCTCCCGAAGATCGACCTGCCGGACCTTTTGTTCGAGGTCGACTCCTGGACCGGGTTCCTGGGCGCGTTCGTGCACCTCGGGGACGGCCGTACCCGGATGGAGAATCTGAAGACGTCCCTGGTCGCGCTGCTGGTGAGCGAGGCGTGCAACATCGGCTACACCCCCGTCATCGATGCCGACGACGAGGCGCTCACCCGGGCCCGGCTGGTCCACGTCGACCAGTACTACCTGCGTGCCGACACCATCGCCGCGGCGAACGCGAAGCTGATCGAAGCCCAGGGGCGGGTGCCGATCGTGGAGCACTGGGGCGAGGGCCTGCTCGCGTCCGTCGACGGGCTGCGGTTCGTGGTGCCGAAGCGGACCATCAACGCCGGGCCGTCGCCGAAGTACTACCACTTCAAACGTGGCATCACCTGGCTCAACGCCGTGAACGACCAGGTAGCGGGCATCGGGCAGATGGTCGTGCCCGGCACCCCGCGCGATTCCCTGCACATCCTGGACACCCTGCTGAACCTGGACGGCGGGGTGAAGCCGGAGATGGTGGCCACCGACAACGCGTCATACTCCGACATGGTGTTCGGCCTGTTCTCCCTGCTCGGCTACAACTTCTCGCCCCGCTTCCGCGACCTGGCCGACCAGAGGTTCTGGCGGGCGGAGCTGCCCGGGGTAGAGACCGGCGGGTACGGGCCGTTGGAGCCGCTGGCCTGCAACAAGGTGAATCTGAACAAGGTGATCACGCACTGGCCGGACATGCTCCGGGTGATCGGTTCCCTGGTCACCGGGCAGGTCCGCGCGTACGACCTGCTGCGGATGTTCGGCCGCGAGGGACGTCCCACTCCGCTGGGCACCGCGTTCGCCGAGTACGGGCGGATCGCCAAGACCCTGCACCTGCTACGGGTGGTCGACCCGGTCGACGACACCTACCGGCGGCAGATGAACCGGCAGCTCACCGTGCAGGAGTCCCGCCACAAGCTCGCCCGGGACATCTGCCACGGCAAGCGCGGGCAGATTATGCAGGCGTACAAGACGGGCCAGGAGGACCAGCTCGGCGCACTCGGTCTCGTGCTGAATGCCGCCGTACTGTGGACGACCCGCTATCTCGACGCCGCAGTCGAGGAGTTGCGGACTCTGCCCGCCGGGGAGCGCGAGCACGACGTCCTGGACGAGGACGTCGCCCGCGTCTCCCCGCTCAAGCACGCGAACCTCAACGTACTCGGCCGCTACAGCTTCCGCGCCTCCACCCCGGTCGACGGCGGCCTGCGCCCGCTGCGTGACCCGGGTGCGGGCGGTCTCGACGAGGACGAAGAGGAATGAGAGCAGCCAACGGGTTCAGCAGCCGGCCCGGTCAGCCGTACATCGCCACGCGGTAAAGAGTCGCAAGCGCGTCGTCGATGGGATGGGGCTGCGGCTTACCGGAGGAGTCGAGCCTGTTCCACCTCTGCAGGTTCACCGCGACCGCCATCTGCCGCTTGCCGTCGGCACGGGTCATGGCCAGCGCCCCACCACCCCAGACCGTGCCGCCATGGCCCCAGAAGGTGCCCTGACCGGGACCCTCCATCGGGTGCAGGCCGAGGCCGTAGTCGATCGTCTTCCCCTCTTGGGAGATGACCGGGCCGGTGCGTTGCATCTGCGCCAGCGACGACGGGCTGACGATCTCTCCGGCCAGCAGCATGCCGTAGAAGCGGTTGAGGTCCGCGACGGTCGATATCAGGGAGGCCGCCGGGCCCACCCATGACATGTCGTAGACGCTGTAGTCACGCGGCGGGTCGATCATGCCGAACCACGCCTCGTAGAGCTGCGAGTGCGGCCCGTCGACGTGCGGTCCGGCGGGGAGTTCGGTGTCCCGGAGCCCGGCGCGCTCGATGATGTTCCGGGTGATGTACTGCTCGGCCGTGGTGCCGGTCACCTGTTCCAGGAGCTGGCCGAGGAGCAGGTAGTTGGTGTTGGAGTACACCCCCGGTGCACCGCCCGGGGCACCGACGGCGGGTGCGGTGACCCCCATCTCGATCAGTTCAGTTGGGTCGAACCGCGTGAACCGGTGGTCGTCCAGGCTCTGGGGCCCGGTGTCGGCGAGGACGGGGAACGCCTTGAGGGAGGGGTAGGCGTACGGGAGGTACTCGGCGAGTCCGCTGGTGTGGTTGATCAGCATCCGGACCGTGATCGTGTCACCGCGTTCTCCGGGAACCAGCTTCGGAAGGTACCGGCCGATCGGTGCGTCGAGCCCGACCTGACCGCTCTCGACCTGCTGCAGAACCGCTGCGGCGGTGAAAGTCTTGGTGATGCTGCCGACCCGGTGCCGCATGTCGGCGGTGACGGGGCGACCGGTGGCGACATCGGCGACCCCGACGGCGCCGCGCCACACCCGGTCGCCGTCACGCACCTCTGCGAACAGGCCCGGCATCCCGGCGCGATGGACGTTTTCCATGGCGGCATCCAGCGCCGCGGGATCCAGTGAGTTCCTCACGACATGCGTCCTTTCGCATTGCTCGGGGTGGGCTCCACGTCGGTCGCCCGACCCGGGTGACAGGGCACGCGTGGCACGTCGGCCCGCCTGCTGCCGGGTCGCTCGGCACGCTCATGTCCTCATTATGCACGCGGTGCGTGCAACACCAAGTACATAGGTTAGACTGAGTCTGACGAGAGGGGCGAAATGGCAGGTCGAAGGCGTTGGTCGACCGAGGAAATCCTGGATGCGGCAGTGGAGTTGCTGCGCACGAGCGACACAGAGACGTTCAGCGTGCGTAAGCTCGGCGCGGTCCTTGGGACCGATTCCTCCAGCCTTTACCGGCACTTCCGTAGCAAGACGGAACTGCTGCGCGCGGTCGCCGACCGGATCCTCCTGGCTTCCATGGACGGCTACCGCGCCGAGGGTGACTGGAAGCAGCGCATCACCGCCGTGGCCCTGCGCGTGAGGGAGGCGTTCGGTCAGCAGCCCCAGCTCGCCGCGGTCTGGGGGCGGTACGCATCAGGCGGCGCCGGTTCCCGGCTGGTCGTGGAAGAGGTGCTGCAGGCCCTGCGCGCGTCAGGACTGCCCGACGAGGACATCCCGGCGCGCTACCACCGGCTCGCGGTCCTTATCGCCGCACTGGTCGCCTCCGAGGCCGGAGTCAGCACCATCACCCCGGGAGAGTACGAACAGGGCATGGAGCTGTTCCGCGTCACGGTACTCGGCGCCGACCCTGAACGCTTCCCCGCCCTGGCCCACTTCGCTCGCGACGTCCGCCCTCTCGGGGTGGACCGCCGCGCCGCGTTCGAAGAGATCCTCGCCGCCCAACTGGCCCACATCGAGGCCGCAATCTGCCCGAGCTAGTCGACCGGCTCGTGAGCGTCGGCAAACGATCGAATGACGACAGGTGCCACACGCGTCCAATGAACCCAGGGATACAGGGGTTCCAGGTCGGCGCGAATCCAATCAGATCCAATGGTGATTGCTGACAGCGTTTAACGACAGATAGGGTCCGATCCTCCGCACGAAGGGCCCGAGATGGCGAACCTGGTCTACAAGCGGGTCTCGACCGACCAGCAGTCGACCGCCCGGCAGAACCTCGTCCTGGACGAGGCCGGGATCGACGAGCCGGTCGTCTTCGAGGAAGACCCGGGCACCTCCAGCCGCCTCCACCCGCTCCAGCGGCCGAAGTTCGCTGAGCTGCTGACGTACGCGCGGCCCGGCGATGTCGTCCACGTCTCCGAGATGTTCCGCCTGGTGCGCGGCACCGGACACATCCTCGACGTCCTCGACGTCCTGCACCGCGAGCGTCTCGCCCTGCAGATCCACGATGGCGCATTCTCCGCGATGGACCTCACTGCCCGTCACCCGCGCACCGGAGAGCTGCTGTCCACGGTGAAGTTCATGGTGCAGACCCTCGCGGCCGCCGGCGAGCTCCAGCGCGACCTGCAGCGGGAACTGACCTTCGACGGACTGCGGGCTGCGGAGGCCAAGGGCAACAAGGGCGGCCGCCGCCCGGCCATCACCGCCGGGAACATCGATGAAGTACGCGCCGCGTACCTCGACGGCCGGTCCATCGCCGCGCTGGCCCGCGAGTACGACGTCAGCCGCGGCGCCATCCGTACGGCCGTCGCCGATCTGATGCCCGAGCACACCGCGCCCGACCAAGAGGGCGGCGCCCCGGAGCTGTCGGTCACCCTCGACATGCCGGGCAAGGTCGCCGACTTCCTCCGCGCCGCCGAACTGGACGACGACGAGCGGACCGCGCTCGACCACGGCGCGACCGTACGACGCGGTCAGGGCTACACGCTTCGCGTCCCGGCCGTACCCGCGGTCCACCGCCAACTCCTCGCTCGCTGCCAGCCGCTCGACGCCCCGTCTGCGATCCCGGCACAGCGCAAGGCCCGCCGCGAGTACGCGAACCGCGTCAACGCCCTTCAGGCTGCTACAGCCGGACCATGATCAATCTCAGCGCCAACCACGGTTCGATTGATCCCCGGGGCCGGACTTCCGAACGCGACTTCTACGCCGGCGGCTGCCAACGCCGCCGCCGCCCGCACGGACACGACGAAACCCCGGCGACAAGTACCCGATCGAGTTGAACCGCCCCTAGCGCGCCGCCGTGCCCTTGGTCAGGGAGCCCGTGCACGATCGAGCCCCGCCCGACCCGCCCGTCCGCAATGCGAGGAGACTCCGTGGCCACCGAGACACCGCCCCCCTCGAAGACCCCCAGCCGGCTCCCCACCACCGAGGAGTTCGTCGCGGTGCAGGAGAGCGCGGAGTTCGGTGAACTGCGCGGCGCCTACCGCGGCTTCGCCTTCCCGCTGACCGTCGCCTTCATCGCCTGGTACCTGCTGTACGTCCTGCTCTCCAATTACGCGGGCGACTTCATGGGCACCAAGCTCTTCGGCAACTTCAACGTGGCGATGACCCTCGGCCTCGCCCAGTTCCTCACCACTTTCCTCATCGCCTGGTGGTACGCGCGAACCGCCGCCGCCAAGTTCGACCCCAAGGCCGACGCGATCAAGTCCCGGATGGAGAGCGGAGAATGAGCACCGCACAGCAGACCCTGCTCGCCGCGGGCGAGGCCAGTGAGCACCGCACACTGATCATCGTCCTGTTCTCGGTGTTCGTCGCCGCGACCCTCGTCATCACCGTCTGGGCCGGCCGCCAGACCAAGGACGCCGCCGACTTCTACGCCGGCGGCCGCCAGTTCACCGGCTTCCAGAACGGCCTCGCCGTCTCCGGCGACTACATGTCCGCCGCGTCCTTCCTCGGCATCGCGGGGGCCATCGCCCTCTTCGGCTACGACGGCTTCCTGTACTCCATCGGTTTCCTGGTGGCATGGCTGGTCGCCCTCCTGCTGGTGGCTGAGCCGCTGCGCAACTCCGGCCGTTACACCATGGGCGACGTCCTCGCGTACCGCATGCGCCAGCGTCCCGTCCGCACCGCCGCCGGCACCTCCACCATCGTGGTCTCGATCTTCTACCTGCTGGCCCAGATGGCGGGCGCGGGCGTACTGGTCTCGCTCCTGCTGGGCATCACCAGCGACGCCGGCAAGATCGGCATCGTCGCCCTGGTGGGCGTGCTGATGATCGTCTACGTCACCATCGGCGGCATGAAGGGCACCACCTGGGTGCAGATGGTCAAGGCCGTCCTGCTCATCGCCGGCGCCCTGCTGCTCACCTTCCTGGTACTGCTCAAGTTCGACTTCAACGTCTCCGACCTGCTGGGCTCGGCCGCCGACAACAGCGGCAAGGGCGCGGCCTTCCTGGAGCCGGGCCTGAAGTACGGCGCCACCGGCACCACCAAGCTGGACTTCATCTCGCTCGGCATCGCCCTCGTCCTGGGCACCGCGGGCCTGCCGCACATCCTGATCCGCTTCTACACGGTGCCCACCGCCAAGGCCGCCCGGAAGTCGGTCCTGTGGGCCATCGGCCTGATCGGCGCCTTCTACCTGATGACCCTCGCCCTCGGCTTCGGCGCCGCCGCGCTCATCAAGCCGGACGAGATCATCGCCTCCAACAAGGCAGGCAACACGGCCGCACCGCTGCTGGCGCTGCATCTGGGCGGCGTCGACTCCAACTGGGGCGCCATCCTGCTGGCCACCATCTCGGCGGTCGCCTTCGCCACCATCCTCGCAGTGGTCGCCGGCCTCACCCTGGCGTCGTCCTCGTCCTTCGCCCACGACATCTACGCCAACGTCATCAAGAAGGGCCAGGCCTCCGAGAAGCAGGAGATCAACGCGGCCCGTTACGCCACCGTCGGCATCGGCGCGGTCTCCATCCTGCTCGGCGCCCTCGCCCGCGACCTGAACGTCGCCGGCCTGGTCGCCCTCGCCTTCGCGGTGGCCGCCTCCGCCAACCTCCCGACGATCCTCTACAGCCTCTTCTGGAAGCGGTTCACCACGTCCGGGGCCCTGTGGTCGATCTACGGCGGCCTGGTCACCGCCGTCGGCCTGGTGCTGTTCTCGCCGGTCGTCTCCGGCAAGCCCAGCTCGATGTTCCCCGACGTCGACTTCCACTGGTTCCCCCTGGAGAACCCCGGCCTCATCTCGATCCCCGTCGGCTTCCTGCTGGGCATCGTCGGCACCCTCCTGTCGAAGGAGAAGCCCGACGACGCCAAGTACGCCGAGCTGGAGGTGCGCTCCCTGACCGGCACCGGAGCCCACTGAGCGGCCGTCCGCCCCGCACCGCCCGCGGCCGCGTCGTAGATCCCTACGGCGCGGCCGCGTCCACCTCGTGGGATCGGGCCCTTTCGCTGTCGGCGGCGTCACGTAGGCTCGCAGGTGACGGAACAGGCACGCGATCCACCACGAGGGAGGGGGCCCACGTGCTCATCGACACCTACGGCCGCGTGGCCACCGACCTGAGGGTCTCGCTGACCGACCGGTGCAACCTGCGCTGCACCTACTGCATGCCCGAGGAGGGCCTGCAGTGGCTGGCCAAGCCCGACCTCCTCACGGACGACGAGATCGTCCGCCTCATCGACATCGCGGTCGCCTCCCTCGGCATCGAGGAGGTCCGCTTCACCGGCGGCGAGCCGCTGCTGCGCCCGGGCCTGGTCGGCATCGTCGAGCGGGTCGCCGCGATGGAGCCCCGCCCCCAGACGTCCCTCACGACGAACGGCATCGGCCTGCGCCGCACCGCATCGGCCCTCAAGGCGGCCGGCCTGGACCGGGTCAACGTCTCCCTCGACACCCTGCGCCCCGACGTCTTCAAGACCCTCACCCGCCGGGACCGTCACAAGGACGTCCTCGAGGGCCTCGAAGCCGCCCGGGAGGCGGGCCTGACCCCGGTGAAGGTGAACTCGGTCCTGATGCCGGGCCTCAACGAGGACGAAGCTCCCGACCTCCTCGCCTGGGCCGTGGAGAACGACTACGAGCTGCGCTTCATCGAGCAGATGCCGCTGGACGCCCAGCACGGCTGGAAGCGCGAGGGCATGGTGACGGCCGGGGACATCCTGGCCTCCCTGCGCACCCGCTTCGACCTCACCGCCGAGGGCGAGCAGGAACGCGGTTCGGCCCCGGCCGAACGCTGGCTGGTGGACGGCGGCCCGCACCGCGTGGGCGTCATCGCCTCCGTCACCCGGCCCTTCTGCGCCGCGTGCGACCGCACCCGCCTCACGGCCGACGGCCAGATCCGCACCTGCCTCTTCGCCCGCGAGGAGACCGACCTGCGAGCGGCGCTGCGCTCCGGCGCCCCCGACGAGGAGATAGCCCGCATCTGGCGCGTGGCCATGTGGGGCAAGAAGGCGGGCTCCGGTCTGGACGACCCGAGCTTCCTGCAGCCGGACCGGCCGATGTCGGCGATCGGCGGCTAGCGCCGCCCCGGCGCCCGGCCCGGCCCGGGTGCCGGGACCGCTCGGACGGCCTCCAGACAGCCCTCACAAGGCCTTGTCCTGGGACCCCTCCGGGGGGTCCCACTCGGTCAGCGCGACCACGTCCTTGAGGAAGCCCCGGACCCCGAGGAACTGCGACAGATGCTCGCGGTGCTCCTCGCACGCGAGCCACGTCTTGCGCCGCTCCGGCGTATGGATCTTCGGGTTGTTCCAGGCCAGCACCCACACCGCGTCGACACGGCAGCCCTTGGCAGAACAGATGGGGGTCTCGTCACTCACGCAGTCGTCTCACCACACGCACACAAAGGCGACGCCGAGCAGCCACGGGGGGAGCTGCCCGGCGTCGGTCCGTCGCTCCGACGGGGGATGCGGAGCGCGTACGAAGTATGTCACGGCGGACCACCCCCACGGCACTGGAACAACATGATTGATCTGAGCTTTTCCTGAGCTTGGCGCACAGTCCGCTCATGGCCCGATCACGGCTGCCGCTCAGCCTGTCCGGGCGCCGGTTCCTCCCCGCCGGGTTCCGCGATGCCCTCCTCTTCGGGGGCGGATCGCGCGGAGCCGTCGTCCGCGCGCGCAGCCGCGATCTCGGGCCGCACGGGCACACCGACGAACGTCGAGGGAAGCGACGGCACGTTCTCCCGGCCGGCGTTGGCGACCACCACCGCGACATAGGGCAGCACCAGGCCCAGGACCAGCGCCACCACGGCCACATGCCGTTCCACGTTCCACAGCGTCGCCGCCAGGATCACCGCCACCGTGCGGACCGACATCGAGATGATGTAGCGCCGCTGCCGGCCCCGCACATCGTCCTGGAGCCCCTGGCGCGCGCCGGTGATCCGGAACACCTGGGCGTTCCCGCCGCCACCCTGCTTCCGCATGACATTCCCCGTCCGCCCGCGTCGTCCTTCCCCCGGCTCTCCACGTTACGCCGCGGCTGCGCCGTCCTGGAGACCGGGGCGTCTGCGGTCCGGGCGACCCTGCTGCGCCGTCCCGCGTACGGCCGTGCCCGACATGCGTCGTACGGCGGGCGGCCCGAGACTTGAGGCCACTGCTCACGTAGAGCCGGACAAGGAGGCAGCCATGGGCTGGTTGTGGGCGATCATCGTCGGATTCGTGCTGGGCCTGATCGCGAAGGCGATCATCCCGGGCAAGCAGCACAGCCCACTCTGGCTGACCACGATCTTCGGCATGCTGGGCGCGATCGCAGGCAACGCGATCGCCCGCGCCGCAGGCGTCGAGTCCACGTCCGGCATCGACTGGAGCCGGCACGCCTTCCAGCTGATCGCCGCCATCATCATCGTCGCCCTCGGCGACATGCTCTACATGGCGACGCTGGGCAAGAGGAAGCACCGGGCCTGAGCGCGCACACGACCAGGGCGGCCTCCCACGGGAAGCCGCCCCTTCGTCCGCCTGCCGCTCAGGCTGTCAGCGGGTCAGCCGGTGACCTCCACGGCGGCCAGGTTCTTCTTCCCTCGCCGCAGCACAAGCCACCGCCCGTGGATGAGCTCCTCCGCCGCGGGCACCGCGTCCTCGGCCGTGACCTTGACGTTGTTCACGTATGCCCCGCCCTCCTTCACGGTCCGCCGCGCCGCCGACTTGCTGGCCACCAGGCCGACCTCGGCGAACAGGTCCACGACCGGTCCGAGCTCGGCGACCTGGATGTGCGGCACCTCGGAGAGGGCCGCGGCCAGCGTCTGCGCGTCGAGGTCGCCCAGCTCGCCCTGACCGAAGAGGGCCCTGGACGCGGCGACCACCGCGGCCGTCTGGTCGGGGCCGTGGACCAGCGTCGTCAGCTCCTCCGCCAGCGCGCGCTGTGCGGCCCGGGCCTGCGGCCGCTCCTCGGTCTGCCGCTCCAGCTCCTCGATCTCCGTACGGGACCGGAAGCTGAAGATGCGCAGGAACTTCGAGACGTCCCGGTCGTCCGCGTTCAGCCAGAACTGGTAGAACGCGTACGGCGTCGTCATCTCGGGGTCCAGCCAGACCGTGCCGGACTCCGTCTTGCCGAACTTGGTGCCGTCCGCCTTGGTGATCAGCGGGGTGCCCAGGGCGTGCACCACGGCGTCGGGCTCGACCCGGTGGATCAGGTCGGTGCCCGAGGTGAGGTTGCCCCACTGGTCGCTGCCGCCGGTCTGCAGGGTGCACCCGTGCCGCCGGTACAGCTCCAGGAAGTCCATGCCCTGCAGGATCTGGTAGCTGAACTCGGTGTAGCTGATGCCCGCGTCGGAGTTGAGCCGCCGGGAGACGGCCTCCTTGGCGATCATCTTGTTGACCCGGAAGTGCTTGCCGACGTCGCGCAGGAACTCGATGGCCGACAGGCCCTGGGTCCAGTCCAGGTTGTTGACCATGACGGCCGCGTTCGGGCCCTCGAAGTCGAGCAGCGGCGCGATCTGCGCGCGCAGCCGCTCCACCCACTGGGCGACGACCTCGGGCGCGTTCAGCGTGCGCTCCGCGTTCGGCTTCGGGTCGCCGATCAGACCCGTGGCGCCCCCGACCAGGCCCAGCGGACGGTTGCCCGCCTGCTGGATGCGGCGCATCGTCAGGATCTGCACGAGGTTGCCGAGGTGCAGGCTGGGCGCGGTCGGGTCGAAGCCGCAATAGAACGTGACAGGACCGTCCGCGAACGCCTTGCGCAATGCGTCCTCATCCGTGGAGAGGGCGATCAGCCCCCGCCACGTCAGTTCGTCGACGATGTCCGTCACGGTCTCGGTCTCCTTGATGATCTTCGCGCAGTCGAGTGACTGCCGGCTACGAGGTTATACGCCCTGACTGACAGAGCTCATATTGAAGTCCGGCACCCTCAGGGCGGGCATCGCAGCCCTAGTGAACCAGTCGCTCCACTCCCTGGGCAGCGTCTTTTCCGTGCGCCCCGCCTCCGTCGCCCGCCCCAGCAGGTCGACCGGCGACTCGTTGAACCGGAAGTTGTTGACCTCGCCGACGACCTCGCCGTCCTCGACGAGGTACACGCCGTCCCGGGTCAGACCGGTCAGCAGCAGGGTCGCCGGGTCGACCTCGCGGATGTACCAGAGACAGGTCAGCAGCAGACCGCGACCGGTGGCGGCGACCATCTCCTCCAGCGAGCGGTCCGCCCCGCCGTCCAGGATCAGGTTGTCGGCCCCCGGCGCCACCGGCAGTCCGGTCAGCGCCGCGCTGTGCCGGGTGGTCGTCAGGTTCTTCAGCTCGCCCCCGCCGACCCACTCCGTGGACCGCAGCGGCAGCCCGTTGTCGAACACCGACTGGTCACCGCCGGAGGTGTGCGCGATGACGAACGGCGCGGACTCCAGGCCGGGCTCGTTCGGGTCGCTGCGCAGCGTCAGCGGCAGGTCGGTCAGCTTCTCCCCGAGCCGGGTGCCGCCGCCGGGCTTGGAGAACACCGTCCGGCCCTCGGTCGCGTCCCGGCCGGACGCCGACCACAGCTGGTAGATCATCAGGTCGGCCACCGCGGTCGGCGGCAGCAGCGTCTCGTACCGGCCGGCCGGCAGCTCGATCCGCCGCTCCGCCCAGCCGAGCCTTACGGCGAGCTCGGCGTCGAGCGCCGCCGGGTCGACGTCCTTGAAGTCGCGGGTCGATCGTCCCGCCCACGCCGAACGCGTGCGGTCCGGGGACTTGGCGTTCAGCTCGAGCGTCCCGTTCGGCTGGTCGTGCCGCAGCCGCAGACCCGTCGACGTGCCCACGTACGTCGAGACCAGCTCGTGGTTGGCGAACCCGTACAGCTCGCGGCCGCCCGCACGCGCGCGTGCGAACGCCTCGCCCAGCGCCGGCGCGAAGTCGGCGAACACCGCGGACGAGGTCTCGGCCGGCGCCTCCGTAAACTCGGGAGACGGCGCCACACCCGTGACCAGGGGCTGGGCGTCCTCGGCGGGGTGCGCACCGCGCGCGGCGGCCTCGGCGGCCCGTACGAGGGGCTCCAGCTCGTCCCCGGTCACCGCGGCGCGGGAGACGACGCCGGAGGCCGTGCCCTCCTTGCCGTCGACCGTGGCGATCACCGTGAGGGTGCGCCCGCGCGTGACGCCGTTCGTCGTCAGCGCGTTGCCCGCCCAGCGCAGGTTCGCCGTCGACTGCTCGTCGGCGATGACGACACAGCCGTCGGCCCGCGACAGCTCGAGGGCGCGCTCGACGACCTCGTGCGGCTTGGTGCTACGGGCGCTCATCGACCGGCCTCCTGCGTGGTGTTCAGAATGTTGACGCCCTTGAACAGGGCCGACGGGCAGCCGTGCGACACCGCCGCCACCTGACCCGGCTGGGCCTTGCCGCAGTTGAAGGCGCCGCCGAGGACGTACGTCTGCGGACCGCCCACCGCCGCCATGGAACCCCAGAAGTCGGTGGTCGTCGCCTGGTAGGCCACGTCCCGCAGCTGCCCCGTGATCCGCCCGTTCTCGATCCGGAAGAACCGCTGCCCGGTGAACTGGAAGTTGTAGCGCTGCATGTCGATGGACCAGGAGCGGTCGCCGACGACGTAGATGCCCCGGTCGACGCTGCCGATGAGGTCCTCGGTGGACATCCCGGCCGGATCCGGCCGCAGCGACACGTTGGCCATGCGCTGCACCGGCACATGGCCGGGGGAGTCGGCGAACGCACAGCCGTTGGACCGCTCGAATCCGGTGAGCTTCGCGATGCGCCGGTCCAGCTGGTAGCCGACGAGCGTGCCGTCCTTCACCAGGTCCCAGGACTGGCTCTCGACGCCCTCGTCGTCGTACCCGACGGTCGCCAGGCCGTGCTCGGCGGTGCGGTCGCCCGTGACGTTCATCAGCTCCGAGCCGTAGCGCAGCTTCCCGAGCTGGTCGAAGGTGGCGAACGAGGTGCCGGCGTAGGCGGCCTCGTAGCCGAGCGCGCGGTCCAGCTCGGTGGCGTGCCCGATGGACTCGTGGATGGTCAGCCACAGGTTGGACGGGTCCACGACCAGGTCGTACAGCCCCGGGTCCACGCTCGGCGCGCGCATCTTCTCGGCGAGCAGCTCAGGGATCCGGGCCAGCTCGTCGTCCCAGTCCCAGCCGGTTCCGGTGAGGTACTCCCAGCCGCGTCCGGCGGGCGGCGCGACGGTGCGCATCGAGTCGAACTCGCCGCTGGACTCGTCGACCGACACCGCGTTCACCGCCGGGTGCAGCCGCACCCGCTGCTGGGTCGTCACCGTCCCGGCCGTGTCGGCGTAGAACTTGTTCTCGTGGACGGTCAGCAGCGAGGCGTCCACGTGGTTGATGCCGTTCGCCGCCAGCAGCCGCGTGCTCCAGTCCGCGAGCAGCGCCGCCTTCTCCTCGTCCGGCACGGTGAACGGGTCGATCTCGTAGGACGAGATCCACGTCTTGTCCGCGTGCACCGGCTCGTTCGCCAGCTCCACCCTCTCGTCCGAGCCGGCTGCCTTGATCACCTGCGCGGAGAGCTTGGCCATCGCCACCGCCTGCGAGGCGACCCTGGCCGCGGCGTCCATCGTCAGATCCACGCCGGACGCGAACCCCCACGTGCCGCCGTGCACGACCCGCACCGCGTACCCGAGGTCGGTCGTGTCCGAGGACCCGGCGGGCTTGGCGTCCCGCAGCCGCCAAGAAGCGCTGCGCACCCGCTCGAACCGGAAGTCCGCGTGCTCCGCGCCCAGCGCTCGCGCGCGCGCGAGCGCGGCGTCGGCGAGGGCGCGCAGGGGTAGGGCCGTGAAGCTTTCATCGATGGTATGGGGCACCTAGGTCTCTCCCTGGTGTCGTCGCGGGTGAAGACCTCGATCATGTCGCGCCCGGCGGCCCCCGGACCACACCTTTCCGGGCCGCTTGCGCAAACTTTCTGTAGGGACCCCACAGTCAGCCCCGTGAGCCACTGTCGGTGCCCGAATGTCGTCGCGAGGAAGCAGACCGATAGGTTTCGGGGGAAGCCGCCTGCCACCGAGAGTTCGGGCGGTGCGTCAGACCCCTATCGAAAGGGTGATCCGTTGAGCCGCTCGGTTCTCGTCACCGGAGGAAACCGGGGCATCGGCCTCGCCATCGCCCGCGCGTTCGCCGACGCCGGCGACAAGGTCGCCATCACGTACCGCACGGGCGAGCCCCCGGCCGCCCTGACGGAACTGGGCTGCCTCGCCGTCAAGTGCGACATCACCGACTCCGAGCAGGTGGAGCAGGCCTACAAGGAGATCGAGGCCGAGCACGGCCCCGTCGAGGTCCTGATCGCCAACGCCGGCGTCACCAAGGACCAGCTGCTGATGCGCATGTCCGAGGAGGACTTCACCTCGGTCGTCGACACCAACCTGACCGGCACCTTCCGCGTGGTCAAGCGCGCCAACCGCGGCATGCTGCGCGCCAAGAAGGGCCGCGTCGTGCTCATCTCCTCGGTGGTCGGGCTGTACGGCTCGCCTGGGCAGTCGAACTACGCCGCCTCCAAGGCCGCCCTGGTCGGCTTCGCGCGCTCCCTCGCCCGTGAGCTGGGATCCCGCAACATCACTTTCAACGTCGTCGCGCCCGGCTTCGTCGACACCGACATGACCAAGGTGCTCACCGACGAGCAACGCGCGGGCATCGTCTCGCAGGTCCCGCTCGGCCGGTACGCGCAGCCGCAGGAGATCGCCGCGGCGGTGCGGTTCCTCGCCTCGGACGACGCCTCGTACATCACTGGAGCCGTCATTCCCGTTGACGGCGGACTGGGAATGGGTCACTGATCACCATGAGCGGAATTCTCGAGGGCAAGCGCGTCCTGATCACCGGTGTGCTGACGGAGGCCTCCATCGCCTTCCACACCGCCAAGCTGGCCCAGGAGCAGGGCGCCGAGATCATCCTCACCGCGTTCCCGCGGCCCACGCTGACCGAGCGCATCGCCAAGAAGCTGCCCAAGCCCACCAAGGTCATCGAGCTCGACGTCACCGACGACGAGCACCTGGGCCGGCTGGCCGACGTCGTCGGCGAGGAGCTCGGCGGCCTCGACGGCGTCGTGCACTCCATCGGCTTCGCCCCGCAGGACGCCCTCGGCGGCAACTTCCTCAACACGCCGTTCGAGTCCGTCGCCACGGCGATGCACGTCTCGGCGTACTCCCTGAAGTCGCTCACCATGGCCTGCCTGCCGCTGATGCAGAACGGCGGCTCGGTCGTCGGCCTCACCTTCGACGCGTCCTTCGCGTGGCCCCAGTACGACTGGATGGGCCCGGCCAAGGCCGCCCTGGAGGCCACCAGCCGCTACATGGCGCGCGACCTGGGCAAGCAGAACATCCGCTGCAACCTGGTCTCGGCGGGCCCGCTCGGCTCCATGGCCGCCAAGTCCATCCCGGGCTTCAGCGAGCTGGCAGCCGTCTGGGACGACCGCGCGCCGCTGGAGTGGGACCTCAAGGACCCCGAGCCGGCCGGCCGCGGCGTCGTCGCCCTGCTGAGCGACTGGTTCCCCAAGACGACCGGCGAGATCGTCCACGTGGACGGCGGTCTGCACGCCATCGGAGCCTGAACCCGGGCCTCCGGCCGGCTTCTCGGCGCCCCGCTCCCCGCATCGCGTGTGGGGGCGGGGCGTCACTCGTTCGGCGTACCTGTCCGGGCGGCGGACGGGCACGACCGGGCACGCTGGAGTGCGCGCCCGTACGACGCGCGCGGTTCCCTCCCCAGCTCGGCCGAGGAGGTCCCCCTTGTGCGCCTGTCCCGCAGCCTGGCCCCAGCGACCGTCGTCGCGCTCTGTCTCGTGTTCTCGCTGCCGTACGACGCGTCGCCGCACGCACGCGTGAAGGCGGGCGCAGCCGCCGTGCCGAAGCCGTTCGGCGCGGAGTGCCGCGTCGGCGTCCACGGCTCCCGCGTCGTCGCCTACTGCCACAACCCCTACGCCGACACCGACCGGGTCCGACTGCACATCGAGTGCGACCGCTGGTGGGACCTCGACACCGACGGCGCGCCCGCGGACGCGGGGCCCGCCCGGACCGTACGGCTCACCGGTCGCTGCTGGAAGGAGGTCCGCTCGGCCTGGGTCAGCCACCAGCGGGTGTGAGCCCTGCGAGGGGCGGTCAGCCGGCGGGCGGGTCGAACCGGCCGGGCCGGCACACCAGCGGATAGCTCGCCGCCTCGACGGCGGCCGCCTCCGCCTCGCCCGCGCGGATCGCGTCCACCAGCCGGGTGTGGTCCATGTAGGTCTCCGGCGTGAGTTCCGCACCCACGTCCTCGCGCAGCCAGTCGCGCAACACCGCGCCGAGGTCCGCGTACATCGCCGTCATGACGTCGTTGTGGGAGGCCGCCACGACGGCCAGGTGGAAGGTCGTGTCGGCCGCCACGAACGTCTCCGCGTCGCCGGACTCCCACGCCTCCTCGCGCCGCAGCAAAAGCGCGTCCAGCTGCTTGAGGTCCTTCTCGGTGCGCCGTACGGCCGCCAGCTTCGCCGCGCTCGACTCCAGGGTGGCGCGCAGTTCGGCGATGTGCCCGGGGTCGGCGTCGGCGAAGCGGCGGTGCATCACGCCCGCCAGCTCGCTGGTCGCCACGACGTACGTGCCCGAACCCTGCCGGATGTCCAGCAGGCCGTTGTGCGCCAGCGCCCGGACCGCCTCACGGACCGTGTTGCGCGCGACGCCCAGCTGCTCGACCAGTTCCGGTTCGGTGGGAATGCGCGCGCCGACCGGCCACTCGCCGGAGGTGATCTGGGCGCGCAGAGCGGCGATGACCTGCTCGGACAGCGCCGAGCGGCGGGGATGGCTCAGGGGCATGGCACACCTTCGCACGGGCGGGGCGTTCGGGTGGTGCCCGGGCATGGACAACCAATCATCCTATGATTCTATGATGGACGGCATGGCGAGCGAGCAGACACGGCCCACGGCCGCACCCCCCACCCGTGCGCAGCCCACGCACGAGCCCTCGAGCACCGCCACGCGCGCGTGGCGGACACGGCTGCTCGTGGTCGGCATCGTGCTGGCCGCCGTCAACCTGCGCCCTGCCATCACCAGCCTCGGCGCGCTCCTCCAAGAGGTCCGCGACGGGCTCGGCATGAGCGGCAGCGTGGCCGGAGTGCTCACCTCCGTGCCCCCGCTCTGCTTCGCCGCCTTCGGCGTCATGGCCCCCCGTCTCGCCCGCCGCTTCGGGTCCGGCGCGGTCGTGTGCGCGGGCATGGCGGCCATCACCGCCGGACTGATCGTGCGCCCCTACGTCGGCGGCACCGCCGGCTTCCTCGCCGGCAGCGCCCTCGCCCTCATGGGCATAGCCGTCAGCAACGTCCTGATGCCGGTCATCGTCAAGCGCCGCTTCCCGGACCGGGTGGGCTCCATGACCGGCCTGTACTCGATGGCCCTCGCCCTCGGCACCGCCGTCGCCGCCGCCGCCACGGTGCCCATGACCGGAGCGCTGGGCGGCAGTTGGCAGACCGGCCTCGCGGTGTGGGCGGGCCTCGCGGCGGCGGCCGTCCTGCCGTGGCTGCCGCTGGTGCGCGACCACGACCACGACCGCGCCATCGGCCACGGGCACCGGCAGGGGCAGGGGCAGGGGTACGGGCACAGCACGGCCCCGGGCGGCGCGCGGGCGGCCGCGCGCCCTGACCCGGCTCCCGCCCGGGAAGCGCAGCAGCGGTCGTTCGGCCGGCACTGGCGAGGTCGGTCCCGGTCGGACCGCTCGTCGTCCGCCCGGGCGTCGTCGGGTGGCCGCTCGTCCACCGGCCACTCGTCCACGGGCCGCTCGTCCACGGGCCGCCCGTCCGCCGACCGGCTGCGCATCACCCGCAGCCGCACCGCCTGGGCGCTCGCCGTCTTCTTCGGCCTCCAGGCCACCGCCGCCTACATCACCATGGGCTGGATGCCACAGATCTTCCGCGACGCGGGCGTGCCGGCGAGCACCGCCGGACTGCTCCTCGCCGTCACGATGGCGATGGGCGTGCCGCTGGCCTTCGTCATACCGCGCGTCGCCACCCGGCTGCCGCACCAGGGCCCGATGGTGGTCGCGCTCGGCGCCTGCGGTCTCGTCGGGTACGCCGGCCTGTACCTGGCTCCGGCCGGCGGCGCCTGGGCCTGGGCCCTGCTGCTGGGCGTGGCCAACTGCGCCTTCCCGCTGGCGCTCACCATGGTCGGGATGCGCGCCAGGACCGGCGCGGGCGTGGTCCAGCTCTCCGCCTTCGCCCAGAGCACCGGCTACCTGATCTCCATCCCGGGTCCGCTGCTGGTCGGGGTGCTCTACCAGCACAGCGGCGGCTGGGGCCTGCCCCTCGCGCTCATGACGGCGCTGATGATCCCGCAGACGGTCGTCGGCGTCCTGGCCGGCCGTGACCGCACGGTGGAGGACGAGGCCGTCCGCTGACCCGGCGGGCTTCCCCGGCCCCCCGACGCCACCGCCCGGGCCGGCGGGTGCGAGACTTGCCGCATGCCAGTGCTCGACCCGAACCCGCGCGACGGCCAGAAGAAGATGCTCATCGTCTTCGGCTCGTTCCTCGCCATCTTCGTGATCATCGCCGTCATCGCGACCATCGCCTCCCCCTGACCCCGGGCCTCTCAAGCCGGCCGCCGGGCGCGTGCTGCGCGGCTGCTGCGGTGCTCGTGCTGCGTGGCGCCTGGCCCGGACGGCCCGACGCGTCCCCGGGGGTGGGGTTAACCCCCCAGTCCCCTAGGGGGTGAGGGTCAGGGTCAAGTGGGTGGGTCACCGGATGGGTTGACGGCGCCCGCTTCCGTAACTTCGAACTGTGACCGCGCGACGCGGATCACCGGCCACGGCCTGCGGACGACTCGAAGACAGCGGAGGCACCCATGCCGGCCCCCACGCACTCCAAGTCCCACCCGGCCGCCTCGGGCGGCGTGGACAACCTGCTGCCCTGGTGGGCGCTCGCCCTCCCGACGCTGGCCTTCATCACCCTTCTGGTGCTGATACTGAACCCCGTCGACGCGCACGCGGCGGGCGGCGACCCGGCGATCACCCATCTCGTCGAGCGCGTCCAGCAGCTCGTCGCCCGCTAGGGCGGCCCGGGACCGCTGGTGGGGCCGCATGTCAACTCCCTGCGCCCCGTGGCCTGTTTCGTGCGAAGCTGGGAGTCATGAGCGTCGCAGAACCCCGCAGGATCGTCCTCTTCCGCCATGCGAAAGCCGACTGGCCGCAGGTGATCGACCACGAGCGTCCGCTCGCTGAACGGGGCCGGAAGGACGCCGCCGTCGCCGGACGCAAGCTGACCGACACCGGCATCCCCATCGACCTGGCCCTGTGCTCCACCGCGGTCCGCACCCGGGAGACGTGGAAGCTCGCCGTCCAGGAGTTCCCGCACCGGCCGAAAACCGTCTATGAGGAGCGGATCTACGAAGCCTCGCCGGGCGAGCTGATCGCCCTGCTCAACGAAACCCCCGACGACGTGCACAACCTCGTCCTGATCGGCCACAACCCCGGAATCCAGGGGCTCGCCGACGTCCTGTCCGGCCAGGTCGACGGCGACGCGGGGGAGCGCATGCACAGCCGGGGCTTCCCGGCAGCTGCCTTCGCCGTCATCGCCTTCGACGGCTCCTGGAAGTCGCTGGAGCCGGGCGTCGCCACGCTGCTCGACTACTGGGCCCCCTCCGAGTAACCCACCCGGCACGTGGGAGGGCCCGGCGCCGCCGCAGCGCCGGGCCCTCCGTGCTCGTCTTGCGCCCGTCCCGCGTCCGTCACCCGCCGGTGCCGGTCCGCATTCTTCGCTGCCGGTCCGCACTCGTCCCGGCCGTCTCCACTCGTCCCGGCCGGTTCCCCCGTCCGGCACCCGCTGCAGGCCGGTGTACTCGGCCGATCGGATTCCGAACGGATGTGCCCTCGCGAGCGCCGGGCTACTGCTCGTCGTGCATCTCGGCGGCCTCGACCTCTTCGCGGGTGATGCCGAGCAGATACAGCACGGTGTCCAGGAACGGCACGTTCACCGCCGTGTGCGCCGCCTCGCGCACCACCGGCTTCGCGTTGAAGGCGACTCCCAGCCCGGCCGCGTTCAGCATGTCCAGGTCATTGGCGCCGTCGCCGATCGCCACGGTCTGCGAGAGCGGCACGCCCGCCTCGGCGGCGAACCGGCGCAGCAGCCGCGCCTTGCCCGCACGGTCCACGATCTCGCCGGTCACCCGGCCGGTCAGCTTCCCGTCGACGATCTCCAGCGTGTTGGCCTGGGCGAAGTCCAGGCCGAGGCGATCCTGCAGATCGTCCGTGACCTGGGTGAATCCACCGGAGACGACGCCCACCTGGTAACCGAGCCGCTTCAGCGTCCGGATCAGAGTCCGCGCTCCCGGGGTCAGCCGCACCTCGGCGCGCACCTTGTCCACGACCGAGACGTCCAGCCCCTCCAGCAGCGCCACGCGCGCGTGCAGCGACTGCTCGAAGTCGAGCTCGCCGCGCATCGCCGCAGCCGTCACCGCGGCGACCTCGTCCTCGCAGCCGGCGTGCGCGGCGAAGAGCTCGATCACCTCGTCCTGGATGAGCGTGGAGTCGACGTCCATGACGACGAGCCGCTGGGCCCGCCGGTACAGACCGGCGTCCACCACGGCCACGTCCACGCCGAGCGCCGCCGCGTCCGTGACCAGGGCGGTGCGCAGCGGCCCGGCCGCCACGCCGGAGACGGCGAACTCGACGGCGGTGACCGGGTACTTGGCGAGCCGGAAGATACGGTCGATGTTGCCGCCGGCCTTCGTGATCTTCGCGGCGATCGACGCCGTGGCCTCCGCGGTGAGCGGGTGCCCGAGCACGGTGACCAGCGACCGGCCGACACCGCGCGGACGGTTGTCGCCGGTGCCGGAGATGATCTCGGCCTGCATCTTCATCGACTCGGCCCAGCTGTGCACCGTCGAGCGCAGGTCTCCCTCGAGGCCGGCCTGCGGCTCGGTCACGAGAGCGCACAGCACCATCCGGCCCCGCGTGACGACCTGCTCGATGTCGACCACGTCGACGGAGTAGGCGGCGAGGGTGTCGAAGAGGCCGGCCGTGATGCCCGGCCTGTCCTTGCCGAAGATCTTGACAAGGAGCGTGGGCACGTCAGAGGACGAAGTCTGCAAAGCGCTCATGGTGTACCCACCGTATCCGGCACCCAGTGCCGCCCGCCGCTCAGGTCCGCCTGACGGACAGCGAACAGTTCGCGTCCCCCGGAAAACGCCCAGACCGACGCCCCTCACGACGCCCAGGCCGACGCTTCGGTCGACGCCCGGTCGACGCTCGCCCCGACGAACGGCGACGCTCCGCCCGCGTCCACGCCGGTGGCCCCGCCCGACCGCTCGGGCGCGGGCCGGCCCCGCCCCGCTTCGCCGGCCCCGCCCGCCCGGCGGGCGCTGTGGGACGGACCTTCCTCACCTGGGTCCCCGCGGCGTCCTCGGCCCCCGGGGCGGCGCAGGCGGCGGGGGAGGCGGTGGAGGCGGCGGGCCCTCCTCCGGCCCCGTCGGCGGACGCTCCCCCGGGCGCGGGCCGGGGCGCGGACCCGCAGGCCGCCGGGACGAGCGGGGCGAGGGCCCCATGGGCCGGACGACGGTCGGAGCGCCGTAGACGTCGTCAGGCCCAGGAGGCGGTTCGTCCCGCCGTGAACTGCCGTAGGGCCCCGACGGCCCGGTCCCGCTCTCCCGGGTGGCCCCCGGCCGCGCGTCCTGCGGCTCGGTCGGCTCCTGCGGGTCCCTGAGCTCGTCCGGAACGCGCAGGTAGGGATTGGTCGCCGGGTTCGGCGGCCGGTACGACACGCTCGGCGCGTACGGTCCGGCCGGGTCACCCGACTCTCCCGGAGACCCGTGGTCGGGCCGCGCCCTGCCCGCCGCGCGAGTCGTCGGCCGCGGGCGCCCCGCGTCACCCCGTGCCGTCTCCGCCGCCCACGCCCACCGTCCCGCGGCCCCGGTGAACCGGGCCAGCAGCGCCCCGGCGGCGCCCGCCCCCGCACCCCACGCGCCGCCCAGCAGCAGTGCCGTGCCGGGCCGCCCGTGCAGCTCGACACCGGCCCCGAACGCGTCGAACCCGAGCACGGAGAGCGAGGCGTTCACGGACACCTCCGTCAGCCGGACGAGCAGGAGCAACGCCAGGGCCGTCACGACCCCCAGCCGCAGGGCACAGCGCGCCACGAACCCGCCGACGCCGACCTGCCCCGTCTCCGCGCCGGCCGTCTCCGTGCCGACCGTCTCCGCGCCGGCCCCCACCGCGCCCACCGAGCTCGCCCCGCCTCCCGTCCAGGCCGCCCCCGTCGGCGTCCGCACGGCCGTCAGCACCCCCGCCAGCAGCATCATCAGGGCCGTGGCCACCCCCAGCAGCCACACCCGTCCGTCCAGCTCCGCGAGGCGGCCCAGGGTCACCGGCTGCTCGGCGCCGACGCGCAGGAGGTCGTCCACGGGGTGGGGGAGCAGGTCCGTCAGCGCACCCGTGGCCCGGCCGTCCCACGGGACGAACAGGCCGAGCGGAACCCCCAGCCAGACCCCGTTCGGCGCGCCGAGCAGCGCCGCTCCCGCGATCCGCCGGGGATGGTCGTCGCCGACCGCCGCGTACGCCGCCGCGGCTGATCCGGCCGCCACGGCCACCAGCAGCACGGTGACGACGGCCGACGCCGCCGGGCGCACCACCCGGTGCACCGGATCCCAGCCCTGCGGCAACGGCGTCCGGCGCGAGGCCAGCAGAGCGATCAGCAGGATGCCGAGCGACCAGCCGAGGCCGCCGAGCAGCGTGGGCGCCGTGTCGACGCCGAAGCCGACCGCGGCCCGCGCGTCGACGAGATCGCCGAGCCGGTCGGGCAGCAGACCCCCGATGTCCCCGAGCCCCGGGACCTCGAGACCGCCCCCGCCGCCTCCGGGAAGGTCGTCCAGGCCCAGCGAGCTCCCGTCGAGCGTGATGACGTCGTGCCCCGCCCAGGCGAGTCCGCCGAGCATCGCCACGAAGAGCGCGACCACCGAGCCCACGCGCGCGAGGAGTTCGGCCGGGGCGACCGCAACTCCGGCCGTGCGCAGGGACCGCAGGAAGAACCACGACAGCAGCAGCGCGCCCACCAGGCTCACCCCCAATGGCGTGATCTCGATGGCCGTGGCCGTCTGCGCGCCGGTGAGACCGAAAGCGGACACGTCACCGGACGGCGTCACCGAGCCGCCGGCGCCCAGGACGACCACCGCGGCCGTCATCGGGCCCAACGATCCGGCGGAGTCCGCCTCCAGCAGATGCAGGCCCAGCGCCGCCGTGCCCGCCATTCCGATCAACGACCAGCTCACCGCGGCGATCGCGGCCAGCAGTACGTCCAGCCATGGCACGCCTCCGGCGCCCACCGTCTTCCCACGGCCGTCGACATCCCTACCGGCGCCCATGCAGACCCCCCGATCCGCAGCGCGGGGCGGGCGAAGATCGCCGCTTCCGTCCCCCTCGCGTGCGTTTACCACTCTCCGGCCCGTTTTCAACCCCGTCAACGTCAACGGCCGATGCGCCCGCGCACGCTCTTCACAAGGCCCGACTTTCGGTCAGGGGGCCGCTACTGAAATAGTTCCCCCCGATGTTCGACATCCCTAGACTCCCCGTTGATGGGGCTACTCGGGGGACAACTCAGTGGGGCTGGAGTGCCGGAACTCGTACTGGAATTGAACGGACGCACCTGGACGCTCGATCCGTCCAGGTCTTACACCCTCGGACGGGATCCGCAGGGGGACATCGTCCTGGAGGACGCCAGGGTCTCCTGGCGTCACGCCACGGTCAGCTTCAACGGCCGCAGTTGGGTCGTCGAGGACCACGGCAGCACCAACGGCACGTTCGCGCAGGGGCAGCGGATCCACCAACTGGAGGTCGGTCCGGGCTCGGCGCTGCATCTGGGCAACGCGACCGACGGGCCGCGGGTGAGCCTCTCGGGGGCGCAGGCGCCCGCCGCGCAGCCCCAGCAGCCGTACGCGGCGCAGGCCGCGAACCCGGGCTGGGCCCAGCAGGCCGCGCCGCAGCCGCAGGCCGGGCAGGCCGGGTGGCCGCCGCCGCAGCCGGCGGCGCACGTCCCGCAGCAGCAGGGTGCGGGCGAGCCGTACGCGCAGAGCGGGTCCGGTGGAGGCGCGGGGGCGCCGCCGGTCTACGGCGACCGCAGCCCGACCACGTTCCACCAGTTCTCCCTCGGCCGCGTGATGCGCATCGGCCGTGCGCTGGAGAACGAACTGGTCGTCTCCGACCTGCAGGTCTCGCGTCACCACGCCGAGTTCCACTCGACGCCCGACGGTCGGATGGAGATCCGCGACCTCGGCTCGCACAACGGCACCTACGTCAACGGCCAGCCGATCCCGAAGGGCGGCTCGGTTCAGCTCGGACCGACGGACGTCGTCGGCGTCGGCCACTCGACGTTCCGCATCGTCGGCGACCGGCTCGAGGAGTTCGTCGACACCGGTGAGGTCTCCTTCTCCGCCCGCCACCTGACCGTCACGGTCGACGGCGGCAAGCAGATCCTCAAGGACGTCTCCTTCGGCGTCCCGGAGAAGTCGCTGATCGCGGTCATCGGACCGTCCGGTTCCGGAAAGTCGACGCTGCTCAAGGCGCTGACCGGCTACCGGCCCGCCAACCAGGGCGACGTCCTCTACGACAACCGCAACCTCTACAAGCAGTTCGCCGAGCTGCGCCAGCGCATCGGTCTGGTCCCGCAGGACGACATCCTGCACAAGGAGCTGACCGTCAAGAAGGCCCTGAAGTACGCGGCCAAGCTGCGCTTCCCGGCCGACACCACGCCCGCGGAGCGCGAGTCCCGCATCGACGAAGTGCTGCGCGAGCTGAAGCTTGACATCCACAAGGAGAAGAAGGTCACCTCCCTCTCCGGCGGCCAGCGCAAGCGCGTCTCGGTGGCCCTGGAGCTGCTCACCAAGCCGTCGCTGATCTTCCTGGACGAGCCGACCTCCGGCCTCGACCCGGGCATGGACCGCGACGTCATGCAGCTGCTGCGCGGCCTCGCCGACGACGGCCGCACGGTCCTCGTCGTCACGCACTCGGTGGCCGAACTCGCGATCTGCGACAAGCTGCTGGTGATGGCGCCGGGCGGTGCGGTCGCCTACTTCGGCCCGCCCGAGGAGGCGCTGAACTTCTTCGGCTACGACACCTGGGCCGATGTCTTCTCCGCCTTCGAGAACTACCGGGACTACGACTGGGCGGGCCGCTGGAAGGGCTCGCAGCACTACCAGATGTACGCCGCGGACATCGACGCCATCGCGCCGCAGTCCGTACAGATGCCGCCGATGCAGGCGATGAAGCCGCCGAAGCCGCAGGGGTGGATGTCCCAGTTCGTCACACTGGTGCGCCGCTACGCCTCGGTGATCGCCTCCGACAAGGGCTTCCTGGCCCTGACGGTGATCCTGCCGGCCGTCCTCGGCGCGGTGAGCCTGCTCATCGACTCCGGCAACAGCCTGCTGCCCAACCCGGTGAACCCGAAGACCGGCCGGATCATCCCCAACGGCACGGCCACCACCGTCCTGCTGATCCTCGCGGTCGGGGCCTGCTTCGCGGGCGCTGCCAACTCGGTCCGCGAACTCATCAAGGAACGGGTCATCTACGAGCGGGAACGCGCCACCGGCCTGTCCCGCTCCGCGTACCTGATGTCCAAGGTCTTCGTGCTCGGCGTGGTCACCCTGCTCCAGGGCCTGATGGTAGGCGTCATCGGCTTCGCGAGCCGGGAGATCCCGAAGGAGGGCCTGGTCCTCGGCACGGCCACCATGTTCGAGCTCTCCATCCCGATCATGGCGCTGGGCTTCACGTCGATGATGTTCGGTCTGGTCATCTCGTCGCTGGTGAAGACGGCCGAGAAGACCATGCCGCTGCTGGTGATGTTCGCGATCATCCAGGTCGTCTTCACCGGCTGCCTCTTCACGCTGAACGGCGCGGTCGGCGTCAACGAGTTCTCGTACCTGATGCCCTCGCGCTGGGCCGTCGCCGCCGCGGGCGCCACGCTGGACTTCAACAAGATCAGCCCGCCCAAGGACGGCGGCGGGACCGATCCGCTGTGGGAGCACACCGTCGGCGCCTGGAGCCTCGACATGGCGGCACTCGTCGTCCTCGGTGTGATCTGCGGCTTCTTCGTGGCCCGCTTCCTGCGCCGCCACGAGCCCGAGGTCATGCGCAAGTAGTCCTCCGTGACCGTGCGGCGCGCGGAAACGCCGATGGGCGGCGCCCCCGAGTGGGGGCGCCGCCCATCGGCGTGTGTCCTTTGTGTCCCTGTGCGGGCTCAGTACGCGCTGTCGACGTTGTCCATCGAGCCGTACTTGTCGGCCGCGTAGTTCGCGGCGGCGGTGATGTTGGCGACCGGGTCGTAGATGTTCCACGACGTGCCGGCGACGTGGTACGCCTTGAAGGTCGGCGGGATCACCTGGAGCAGGCCCTTGGACGGGATGCCGTTGATGGCGTTGATGTCCCAGTTGTTGATGGCGTTCGGGTTGCCGGAGGACTCCCGGATGATGTTGCGGTGCAGGCCCTCGTAGGAGCCCGGTATGCCCTTGGCCTTCATGATGTCCAGGGAGTGCTTGATCCAGCCGTCGAGGTTGTTGGCGTACCGCTTGACGGACGCCTTCTTGATGACGGCGCGCTTGACGGACCGGCTCGCGGCCTCCTTGGCCTTGTGCGCGGCGGCGGCCTTGCGCTTGGCGGCCGCGGCGGCGGCGGCCTTCTTCTTGGCGGCTGCGGCCTTCGCCGCGGCCTTCTTCTTGGCTGCCTCGGCCGCGGCGGCCTTCTTCTTCGCCGCGATGGCTTCGACCTTCACGCTCTTGGCGGCCAGCTGGTCGGTCACGTCGGCCTTGACGTCCTGCACGGGCTTCGAGCTGTAGGCGACCCGGGCCGTGGAGACGGCGTCCGTAGTGGTCGTCTGCGCGTCGGCCGGCACCACGGAGAAGGCGAGGGCGGCTGCACCGAGCGTGGCGGCACCGGCGATCGCGATCTTGTGAGTGTTCTTGGGCATGCGGAAGGACCTCTTCGAATAGCGCGGAGGTCGCTCTCTTCGTCCGACGGCCGGACAGCGGGTGCTTGAGGCACGAGCACCGTGGGGCGAACCCACGGCGCTGAGCGACGAGAGCAATTCTTAGCGGCCGCAAAATGCCCAGGCAAAGGTGTGACGTACGATCCCCGATAGTGGATCGGGGAAGGGCAAAACGGGACAGATGGAACCATCTGCCCCGTTCACCGCATACCCCTTTGTCTCCTAATGCCCCTAGTACGTGATGTGGGCCCTATGTGCGGGCTCACATGGCGCACAGATCGTTCTCACGGATGGTTGCCGGAGCAATGCAATCCGTCAGCGCCCTGGCGCCAGGGTTCGGCGTCCATGCCCCGCACCCGCACCGACACCCGTGCCGCACGCGTACCGACACCCGTGCCGCACGCGTACCGACACCCGTGCCGCACGCGTACCGACACCCGGGCCTGCGCCCTTGCCCGTGCCCTCTCCCTGTGCCCGTGCCCGCATCCGTGCTCCGCCCCCCTCTGCTCCGCGTCAGCGCCCCGGATCGGCGTCCTCCGCGGGCAGGACGAGGTGCACGTCCCCGAACTCGTGCCACAGGTAGCGCCCACGCAGCGCCGCGTCGTAGCCGCGCTCGAGCGCCGAGGAGCCCGCCACCGCCTCCAGCATCAGCAGATGCGACGCCTGCGGTTCGTGCAGCCCGGTCAGCAGACCGTCCACCGCCCGCACCCCGCGCTCCGGAGTGACGACCAGTTCCGTCCACCCCGCACGCGCGCGGACCACCCCGTCCGCCCCTGCCGCCGACTCCACCGCCCGCACGGCGGTCGTCCCCACCGCGACCACCCGCCCGCCCCCGGCCCGCACCGCGTTCACCAGCCGCGCCGACGTCTGCGGCACCGCGAACCGCTCCGGATACGGCGGCTCGTGCGCCTCCGCCGACGAGACCCCGGTGTGCAGGACGACCGGCGCGAACTGCACACCCCGGCTCACCAGCTCCGCCACCAGCCCCGCCGTGAAAGGCCGCGCCGCGCTCGGCATCTCCGCGCTGCCCGCCCCGTCCGGAGAGGGCAGAGCGAACACCGTCTGGTAGGCGGACAGCGGCTGGTCCCGCTCCGTGTAGGCGTATCGGATGGGCCGGCCGTGCTCCCGCAGCAGGGCGGGCACCGAGCCGCCCAGCGACACCCGCGCCCACCACAACCGCCCGCCGCCCGGACCGAGCGGCTCCTCCAGCGTCAGCCCCGCGCCCCCGGGCAGCCTGACCTCCGCCCCCGCCGGGCCGCCCGCACGCGCACGCGTAGAGCCGGCCCCGTCCGGATCGCGCAGCTCGACGGCCCACCGTCCGTCGTCCCCGCGCGTGGAGAAATGCACCACTACGCGCGCGTGACCGATGCGCCCGTCCACGGCCGCCGCCAGCGTCGGGGAGGTGTTCACCACGAGCAGGTCCCCGGCCCGCAGCACACCCGGCAGCTCCCGGAACACGTGATGCGTGACCTCCGTCCCCCGCGACACCAGCAGCCGTACGTCGTCCCGGCCGCGCCCCGGCCCGCGCTGCTCGGCCGGCACCCGCGCCGACAGCTCCTCGGGCACCCGCTCCCACCCCCGGACGTGCGCGTACGGGGCCGCCCCCGCCGCCGGCCTCATCGCTGTCCGTCCAGAAGGGCCGATGCGCCGTACCGCCCGCCGGCGGGCCGCTCGTCCAGCAGCCGCACGAAGGCCGGCGCCACCGCGGCCGGATCCGGCCGGGGATCGCCGTCGTCCGGGACGGCCGCCGCGTACAGGTCCGTCGCCATGTCCCCGGGATCGACCGCCCACACCGCGATACCCGGCTCCTCCACCCCGAGCACCGCCGCGAGCCGGTCCAGGGCCGCCTTGGACGCCCCGTACCCGCCCCACGACTCGTACGCCTCGGCCGCCGCGTCCGAGCTGACGGTGATCACCGCGCCGGCCGGCGCCGCCCGCAGCAGCGGCAGAGCCTCCTGCACCAGCCCCAGCGCCGCCACCACGTTCACCTCCAGAGCGCGCCGCAGCCCGTCCAGCGGCAGCGCCTCCAGCCGCACCAGCGGCTCGGCCCCCAGTGCACTCGCGTTGTTCATCAGCAGGTCGCAGCCGCCGAGCCGCCGCGCGGCCGCCACCAGCTCTCCGCGGTGCCCCGGGTCCGTGACGTCCCCCGTGAGCGCCTCGACCCGCGTCCCGTACGACGCCACGGCCGCCGCCGTCTCCTTCAGCACCTCCGCCGTCCTCGCGTCCAGCACCAGATCCCAGCCCCGCGCGGCCAGCGCCTCGGCCAGCGCCCGGCCCAGCCCCTTCGACGCCCCTGTGATGATCGCTACCGGCATGACACCCGTCCCCTCGTCCGACCGCCTCGTCCGGCGGTGAGCCCACCGTAGGAACGGGCCGGCCGCCCCCGCGTCGGACGCGGGACGCAACCGGGCGGGTCCCTTCGACGTACGCCCGCACACCCCCGTCCCCGGACCTGGGCCGCCGTACCGAGGACCTCGGTCCTAGGTCTCCCGCCCGGGTCCGCGGCCGTCCCCGGCCCGATCCGCGCTGTCGGACCCCGCCGGTACGGTGAGGACATGAGTCAAGGCCCCCGGTCCGGCCTCGCCGCCGTGAGCTCCGCGCTGCTGGCCATGAGCAGGCGCCTCGAGGTGCGCGACGTCCTCAAGACGATCGTGGCCTCCGCCCGCGAGCTGCTCGACGCCCAGTACGCCGCCCTCGGCGTCCCCGACGACCACGGAGGCTTCGCCCAGTTCGTCGTCGACGGCGTGAGCGACGAGCAGTGGAAGGCCATCGGCCCGCTGCCCCGCCAGCACGGCATCCTGGCGGCCATGCTGCGCGAGGCGCGCCCCGAGCGCCTCGCCGACGTCCGCAAGGACGCGCGCTTCGAGGGCTGGCCCTCCGCCCACCCCGACATGTCCGACTTCCTGGGCCTGCCCATCCGCGACGGCGACGAGGTCATCGGCGCCCTGTTCCTGGCCAACAAGAACTGCCCGAAGCCCGACGGCGGCTGCGGCTTCACGCAGGACGACGAGGAACTGCTGTCGATCCTCGCCCAGCACGCCGCGATCGCCCTGACCAACGCCCGCCTGTACGAGCGCAGCCGCGAACTGACCATCGCCGAGGAGCGCTCCCGGCTGGCCCACGAACTGCACGACGCGGTCAGCCAGAAGCTGTTCTCCCTGCGTCTGACGGCCCAGGCCGCCGCGGCCCTCGTCGACCGCGACCCCGCGCGCGCGAAGGGGGAGCTGCACCAGGTCGCCGCCCTCGCCGCCGAGGCCGCCGACGAGCTGCGCGCCGCCGTGGTGGAACTGCGCCCCGCCGCCCTCGACGAGGACGGCCTCGTCGCCACCCTGCGCACCCACGTCCAGGTCCTCGACCGCGCCCACTCCGCGCGCGTGACCTTCGCCGGCCACGGCGTCCGCGCCCTGCCCGCCGCGCAGGAGGAGGCACTGCTGCGGATCGCCCAGGAGGCCCTGCACAACGCCCTGCGCCACTCCGGCGCGGAACACGTCGCCGTGACCCTCGGCAAGCGCGGCCCGGGCACGGTCCTGCGCGTCACCGACGACGGAGGCGGCTTCGACCCGACGACGGTCCGCCGGGCCGGCCGCCATCTCGGACTGGTGTCCATGCGCGACCGCGCGAGCGGCGTCGGCGGCACGCTCACAGTGGTATCGGCGCCCGGCGAGGGCACCACGATCGAGATGGAGGCTCCCGGTGGATGACCCGATCAAGGTGCTGCTCGTCGACGACCACCAGGTCGTCCGCCGGGGCCTGCGCACCTTCCTGGAGGTGCAGGACGACATAGAGGTCGTCGGCGAGGCCGCCGACGGCGCGGACGGGGTGGCCCTCGCCGAGGAGCTGAGACCCGACGTCGTCCTGATGGACGTCAAGATGCCCGGGATGGACGGCGTCGAGGCGCTGCGCAAGCTCCGCGATCTCGACAACCCCGCGCGCGTGCTGATCGTCACCAGCTTCACCGAACGGCGCACGGTGGTCCCGGCCCTGCGCGCGGGCGCCGCCGGGTACGTCTACAAGGACGTGGACCCCGACGCCCTGGCCGGCGCCATCCGCTCGGTGCACGCCGGCCACATCCTGCTCCAGCCCGAGGTGGCCGACGCACTCCTCTCCCAGGAGGAGAGCGGCTCGGGCCAGGGCAGGGTCGGCTCGCTCACCGAACGCGAACGTGAGGTGCTCGGCCTGATCGCGGACGGCCGCTCCAACCGGGAGATCGCCCGCGCGCTGGTGCTCTCCGAGAAGACCGTCAAGACGCACGTCTCCAACATCCTGATGAAGCTCGACGTGGCGGACCGCACCCAGGCCGCACTGTGGGCGGTCCGCCACGGAGTGGCCGGCTGAGGTCCCGGAACGGCGATGCGGAGGGTTAACTTCCGATCCGAGATTCATACCGTCGTGGGAATGTCCCCCGGATGGCGTATCCCCGGGGGCTCCACGCCGTTCTCTCCTGCGTGCCGCGGTAACTGCCGCGGCGATCACCAGGAGGGCTCAGAAGTGAAGAACCTGAAGAAGGCAGCGGCCGTGACGATGGTGGCCGGCGGGCTGATGGCCGCCGGCGCCGGCATGGCCTCCGCCGCCGACGGCGCCACCGCCCTCGGCGAGGCCAAGGGCTCGCCGGGCGTCGTCTCGGGCAACCTCGTGCAGGCCCCGGTGGACGTCCCCGTCAACGTCGTCGGCAACAGCGTCAACGTCATCGGCGTGCTGAACCCGGCCTTCGGCAACCTGGGACTCAACCACTGACACCCCTCCGGGTCCCGCAGTGACCTCCGGCCACCCCCGGCGCCCACCGGGGGAGGCCGGTCTGTTTGTCGCCCCAATCATCCGAACGAGGTGTCTTCCCGGCCCGCCCCACACCGTCCCGGGAGCTGCCGCGTTGGGCAGCGCACGACCCGCGGCCGGGTCGGACACGCAACTGCAGGAGGAACGCTTTCCATGAACATCGCCAAGAAGGCCGCCGTCGCCCTCACCGTCGCCGGTATCGCCGCGGGAGCCTCGGCCGGTGCCGCCGTCGCCGACGCGGGTGCCGAGGGCGCGGCCGTGAAGTCGCCGGGCGTCATCTCGGGCAACCTGGTCCAGGTCCCGGTGCACGTCCCCATCAACCTCTGCGGCAACACGATCAACGTGATCGGCGCCCTGAACCCCGCGTTCGGCAACACCTGCTTCAACGACTGACCCCGCAGCCACACCCCGGAGGGCCCACCCGTCGACACCGACGGCTGGGCCCTCCGCACACCCCGGCCGCCAGATTCAGCCCCTCCAGCGCTCGCTTGAGGACGGGGCGTTGTCACGCCGACCAGGGGTGAGGGGCACGGCCCCGTGCCCTCCGCACCTGGGCCGCCAAATTCAGCCCGTCCGGCGCTTGAGGACGAGGCGTTGTCACGCCGACCAGGGGCGAGGGGCACGGTCCCCTGCCCTCCGCAGCTGGGCCGCCGAATTCAGCCCGTCCGGCGCTTGAGGACGAGGCCCTTTCAGGGCCGAAGGGGGGCCTGGGGGCACAACCCCCAAACGACCGC
>NZ_JBMNDR010000072.1:0-45954 GCF_052543235.1 Streptomyces sp. SAS_272
GGTTGCGCATGCGCGCGACATGGCTGATGAGCTGCTCGAACGCCGGATAGGCGAAGGCGTCGAACTGCATCTCCACGACCGGGCGCAGGCCGTACATGGAGTACGTATGGGCACGCCCCGACGGCGTGACGGGTCTGCGGTGGGTGCGGCGGGCGGCGCCGCTCAGCCCAGCGGGATCCCGTTGACCGGCAGGCCGTGGGTGGGCAGGCCCTGCAGCGGCAGACCGCCGAGCAGCCCGGAGACGGGCGCGGTGGGGCCTTCGGCGAGCAGTTTCCCGGCGACCGGCTGGGCGGCGGTCAGGCCGGCGCCGAGCGCCGGCTGCGCCTGCGTCAGCACCTGGCCGGCGGCGGGCAGCGCCTGGGTCACGTTCTCCGCCGGCAGCGTCCGGGTGATGCCGTCCAGGGCCTGCGTGGCGTCCGGTACGGCGGGGGCGGCGTTCGCGGCGCCCGCACCGACGGCGGCGAAGGCGGCACCGAGAGCGGCGACGCCGAGGGTCTTGGCAGCAGACTGCTTCATGATGAATGCGTCCTCGAATGGGATACGGGGAACTGAGCGGTTCTCGACCGTAAACACGGGACGGGGTCAGCGGCAAACATCGAAATGCGGACGGTTGGTGAACACCCGCCCGCATTTCGTACGCCCAAGATTTCCCACTCAGCTTTCCGTTGCCACAGAACCGCTGGTGGACGCGGTTTGCTGGAACAGCCATTCGGATTTCAGCTCGGCGTAACCGGGCTTGATCACGTCACTGATCATGGCAAGTCGTTCATCGAAAGGAATGAATGCTGACTTCATAGCATTGACCGAGAACCACTGCAGATCGTCGAGCGTGTAACCGAATGCGTCGACCAGGTGCTCGAATTCCCGGCTCATGCTGGTGCCGGACATCAGACGGTTGTCCGTGTTGACGGTGGCCCGGAAGTGGAGCCGGCGCAGCAGCCCGATGGGGTGTTCGGCGTAGGAGGCGGCCGCTCCGGTCTGCAGGTTGGAGCTGGGGCACATCTCCAGCGGGACGCGCTTGTCGCGGACATAGGAGGCGAGCCGCCCGAGCTTCACCGAGCCGTCGTCCGCGACCTCGATGTCGTCGATGATCCGCACGCCGTGCCCGAGCCGGTCGGCGCCGCACCACTGCAGCGCCTGCCAGATGGACGGCAGCCCGAAGGCCTCGCCGGCGTGGATGGTGAAGTGGTTGTTCTCGCGCTTGAGGTACTCGAAGGCGTCGAGGTGCCGGGTGGGCGGGTAGCCGGCCTCGGCGCCCGCGATGTCGAAGCCGACGACGCCCAGATCCCGGTAGCGGTTGGCGAGTTCGGCGATCTCCAGCGCGCGGGCCGCGTGCCGCATGGCGGTCAGCAGGGCCCCGACGCGGATGCGGTGGCCGTTGCCGCGCGCCGCCCGCTCCCCTTCCCGGAAGCCCTCGTTGACGGCCTCGACGACCTGCTCGAGGGTCAGTCCGCCGTCGAGGTGCTGCTCGGGCGCGTACCGCACCTCGGCGTAGACGACGCCGTCCTCGGCGAGGTCCTCGGCGCACTCGCGGGCGACCCGCACCAGGGCCTCGCGGGTCTGCATCACGCCGACGGTGTGCGAGAAGGTCTCCAGGTACCGCTCCAGGGAGCCGGAGTCGGCGGCCTCCCGGAACCAGAGGCCGAGCTTGTCGGGATCCGTCTCGGGAAGGCGGGCGTACCCGGCCTCCCGGGCGAGGTCGACGATCGTGCCGGGGCGCAGCCCGCCGTCGAGGTGGTCGTGCAGCAGAACCTTGGGCGCCCGCCGGATCTGGTCCGGACTCGGGGTGATGCCCGCCTGGATGCTCTGGCTCGTCATTTCGGCACTCTAACTCCTACGCGCGTAGATCGCGCGTTGTACAACTCCGCCGATATGTAACGGTGACCGCGCAGACAGGTGGCGTACACCACTGCTTCTGACACTGTTCTGCCATGGCACAGGAACTGACGCCGGTTCGGACGGCCCGGCTGGGGAAGGCGCTCGGCCCGGAGCCGACGGCGGTGAGCGGAGCGGTGCTGCTGCTCCCGGCCGGCGAGGAGGTCTCCGGCCGCAGACCGTCCGCCCTGTGGGCGGCCGCCTCCGTCCGTGGCCTCGGGCGCAGACTCGCCCGGGCGGGAGCCGGTGAGGGGCTGGCCGTGCACGCGGTGCACTACCGCTACCGCGGCTGGAACGGCAGCGAGGCGCATCTCGCGGCCGACGCCGCCTGGGCCGCCGACGAGATCGTACGGCGGTACGGGGACGTCCCGGTGTGTCTGGCCGGCGTCGACATGGGCGCGCGGGCCGCGCTGCACGCGGGCGGCCACGACGCCGTCAACTCCGTTCTGGCGATGGCCCCGTGGCTGCCGGAGGAGGACATGGCGGCTCCACCCGAGCCGGTCAGGCACCTCGTGGGACGACGGGTGCTCCTCGTGCACGGCACCAAGGACGAACGCTGCGACCCCGAGCTGTCGTTCCGGCTCGCGGCGCGTGCCAAGAAGGCGAACCGGGACGTGTGCCGGTTCGAGGTGCACTCCGACGGCCACGGGCTGCACCAGTACCGCGCCGAAGTCCACGCCCTCGCCGAGGACTTCGTCATGGGCGTGCTGTTCGGCAAGGCCCTCTCCCGCCCGGTCGAGGACGCGCTCGCGGCGCCGCCCCCGCTGGGCCTGCGCATGCCGCTGGCAGCCGGTTTCGGGAAGTCGTTACGGCGACGGTAGGAACGGGACGCCGCAGCACCGGCGGGCGCCCCGTCGTGGTCGACACGCCTGGGCCGTGTCCTGCCGTGTCCTGCCGTGTCCGCCCTAGGACGGGAGCAGGTTGCCCCGTCTCGAGAGCAGGAACTTCTTGAAGGCGGCCACCGGCGGGGTGTCCGGACGGCCGTCGAGCCAGGCCACGCCGATCTCACGGGCCGCCCGCGGGGCCGTGACCGTCAGTTCCACCACGCCGGGACGCGCCACGGCCGGCGGCGGCAGCAGGGCGACGCCCAGACCCGCAGCCACCAGCCCGCGCAGCGTCTCCGCCTCCTCCCCCTCGAAGGCGACCCGGGGCCGGAAGCCCGCCTCCTTGCACAGGTCGTCGGTGATGCGGCGCAGACCGTAGCCGGGTTCCAGGGTCACGAAGGCCTCCTCGGCGGCCTCGGCGAGGCGGACCCTCCTGCGGGCGGCGAGGCGGTGGTCGGCCGGGACGACCAGGCGCAGTTTCTGCTCGTCGAGCCTGCGGGCGACGAGGTCCGGGGCGTCCGGGACCGGCGAGGTCAGACAGAGGTCCAGCTCGCCGGCCCGCAGCCCTTCGAGCATCGCCTCGCCGTAGTTCTGCACGAGGCTGAAGCGCACCCGCGGATGGTCGGCGCGGAAGGCGTGCAGCAGCCCGGGCACGGTCTCCGCGCCCATGGTGTGCAGAAAGCCGAACGCGACCTTGCCGGCCGTCGGATCGGCGTCGGCGCGGACCTCGTCGGCGGCCCGTTCGATCTCCGCGAGGGCGCGCTCCACCGAGGCGAGGAAGGTACGGCCGGCCGGGGTCAGGGAGACCGTGCGGCCGCGGCGGGCGAACAGATCGACGCCGAGATCCTGTTCCAGCCGCACCATCGCGCGGGACAGCGTCGACTGAGGGACGTCCATCTCCTGAGCGGCGCGCGTGACGTGCTCGGTGCGGGCGACCCCGGCGAAGTAGGCGAGCCGGGGCGCGAGCAGCCTCGCCATGTCGGTGGTGTCTTCTGTGTCACCGGACGGTGACAGGCGAGTCTGTGACCTCTGCTGATGCACCATGGGAACGATTATGACGAGTCCATGCATTGGACGGATCAGCGGGACCGTCCGTAGGTTCGAGACATGTCTCCCGCCAGTACCGGGGCGTCCACGATCGTGGTCGCCGCTTCGCCCGCCCGCTCGACCGCCACCGCCCCCGCCGCCGTCTCCGCAGCCCCTTCCGACGCGCGGCTGACCCCCGGCGGCCCCGGCTACCGCCGGATGAGCTTCGCGCTCTTCCTCGCCGGTGTGGCGACCTTCGCCCTGCTGTACTCCACGCAGGCGCTCCTGCCGCTGATCTCCGGCGACTTCGGGGTGGCCGCGAGTCAGGCGAGCTGGACGGTCGCGGCGGCGACCGGCGGACTGGCGCTGTTCGTCCTGCCGATGAGCGCCCTGTCGGAGCGCTACGGCCGCCGCACCGTGATGACTGCCTCGCTGGCGGTCGCGGTCGGCGTGGGCCTGCTGGTCCCGTTCGCGCCCTCGCTGGGCTGGCTGGTCGTGCTGCGTGCGGTGCAGGGCGCGGCGCTGGCCGGGCTCCCCGCCTCGGCCACGGCCTACCTCGCGGAGGAGGTCCGGCCGAAGGCGCTGGTCACGGCGATCGGTCTGTTCGTGGCCGGCAACAGCGTCGGCGGGATGAGCGGCCGGGTCATCACCGGCTGGGTCGCGCAGGAGTGGGGCTGGCGGATCGCCGTCGGCGTGATCGGCGCACTGGCGGTGGCCTGCGCGGTCGCCTTCCGGCTGCTGCTGCCGGCGCCGCGCCACTTCACGCCGGGCTCCCTGGCGCCCCGCGTCCTGGTCCGGACCGTCCGCGGCCATCTCGCCGACCCGCTGCTGCGCCGGCTGTACGCGATCGGCGCGCTGTTCATGACCGTCTTCGGCGGCGTGTACACGGTGATCGGGTACCGGCTGACGGAGGAGCCGTTCTCGCTCCCCCAGGGCGTCGTCGGCTCGATCTTCCTGGTGTACCTGGTGGGCACGGTGTCGGCGTCGACGGCGGGCCGGCTGGTCGGCCGGCTGGGGCGGCGCGGCGCGCTGTACCTGGCGGGCGGCACGACCGCCGCGGGCCTGCTGCTCTCGCTGTCGGACTCGCTTGCGTCGGTGCTGCTGGGCCTGGTCCTGATCACGGCGGGCTTCTTCGCGGGGCACGCGGTGGCGTCGTCGGCGGTCAGCAGGACCGCGACCACGGGCCGCGCCCAGGCCTCCGCGCTCTACCAGTCCGCGTACTACGTCGGCTCCAGCGCGGGCTCCACCGTCGGTGCGATCGCCTTCCACTCGGGCGGCTGGTCCGGCACGGTCGGCGTCGGCCTCTTCGCGGTGCTCGGCGTCGTCGCGATCACGGTGGCGGGCACCCGCGCGGCGCGCCGGGAGGCGCCGGCGGCCGCCTGACCGCCCCTCGTTCGCGTTCGTCCCTGTTCAGAGCCCGTTGTCAGTGGTCGCGGATAGCCTCCGCGACCACTGACCGGTTTCTGGCACAGGGGGTTCTCGTCCATGGAGTTCCGGATCGACCGCGGTGATCTCGTCGAGGCCGTGGGGTGGGCGGCCCGCGCACTGCCCGCCCGCACGCCCGTGCCGGTGCTGGGCGGCCTGGTGCTGGAGGCGTCGTCGGGGACGCTGGCGGTGTCGGGGTTCGACTTCGAGACCGCCGCGCGGATCGAGGCGGACGCCGAGGTCGGGACCGGCGGCCGGGTGCTCGTCCTCGGGCGGCGGCTGCTGAACATCTGCAAGGTGCTGCCGGACGGGCCGGTGAGCTGTGCGCTGGAGGGGACGCGGTTCACGGTCCAGGCGGGCGGCACCGGCTTCGGCCTGTCCACCCTCCCGCACGAGGAGTACCCCTCCCCGCCCGCTCCCCCGCAGGCGTACGGCGCCGTCGACGCGGCCGCGTTCGCGACCGCCGTCACGCAGGTGGCGGTGGCGGCGGGCCGCGACGACACCCTCCCGGTGCTGACCGGCGTCCAACTGCGCCTGGAAGGCGACGAGATGACGCTGTCGGCGTCGGACCGCTACCGGTACGCGGTGCGGCGGCTGGAGTGGAAGGCGGAGCCGGACGCGGCGGGCGGGGGCGTGGTGGAGGCGCTGCTGCCGGCGCGGCGGCTGCTGGACGCGGCCCGGTCGCTCGCGCGGTGCGGGACCGTGCGGATCGGCCTCGACGGGGCTGCCGGGAGCGGACCGGTCGGGTTCGGCGGCGGGCGGATGCGGACGGTGCTGCGGCCGCTGGACGGGCGGCTGCCGTCGTACGGGAAGCTGTTCGACATGGGAGAGGCCGTGGCGGCCGAGGTGGAGTGCGCAGCGCTGACGGAGGCCGTGCGCAGGGTCGCGGTGGTGGCGGAGACGAACAGCCCGGTGCGGCTGGACTTCTCGGCGGAGTCGGTGCTGCTGCGCGCCGGATACGGCGACGACGTGGCGGCTCAGCGGCTGCCGGCCCGGCTGACCGCAAGCGAGGACGTCACCGTTGCCTTCAACCCGGCGTATCTCCTGGACGCGCTGTCGTCGTTCGGGGCGACGCGGCTGCGGATGGAACTGCTGGGCACGGGCCAGCGGACGCTGCTGAGCGCGGCGGACGCGCCGGAGAGCCACCGGCACCTGCTGATGTCGGTCAGGCAGCTGGTCTGAGCGGCGGTCGCGAGGGCCCGGACGGGGCGTCCCACCTGCGCTTTCACCGACTCGGCAGGCCATTGTCAGTGGGCTGCGGTAGCTTCCGAAGTGCTGGGCGCGAAGACGCGTGACAGGACGGCCACAGGGGTGGGTTGGACGATGGGCGACAGCACGGCGACGACGACGGACCTCGACGTCGCTCTGGAGAAGCACCGGACGGAACTGACCGGTTACTGCTACCGCATGCTCGGCTCCTCCTTCGAGGCGGAGGACGCGGTGCAGGACACCATGGTGCGCGCCTGGCGGAGCTACGACAGGTTCGAGGGCCGCTCCAGCCTGCGGTCCTGGCTGTACCGGATCGCCACCAACGTCTGTCTGGACATGCTGACGGCCGGCAACAAGCGGGCCCGGCCGATGGACCTCTCCGGGCCCACCCCTCTCGCCCGGGCCGCGCTCTCGCCCCGCCCCGACCACACCTGGCTGGAGCCGATGCCCGACGCCCGCGTGCTGCCGACGGTGGAGGACCCGGCCGAGGCGGCGGTCGCCAAGGAGTCGGTGCGCCTCGCGTTCATGGCCGCGCTGCAGCAGCTGCCGCCGAAGCAGCGGGCGGTGCTGATCCTGCGGGAGGTGCTGGCGTGGCGGGCGAGCGAGGTCGCCGAGCTGCTGGACACGTCCGTCGCCTCGGTCAACAGCGCGCTGCAGCGGGCGCGGGCCACGCTGTCCGAGCGGAAGGAATCAGGCGCGGACGCGGCGGTGTCGGACCCGCTCGACAAGGAGCAGCAGAAGCTCCTGGACCGCTATGTGGCGGCCTTCGAGGGCTATGACATGACGGCGCTGACGGCCCTCCTCCACGAGGACGCCGTCATGACGATGCCGCCCTTCGACCTGTGGCTGACCGGGCACGACGACATCACCGGCTTCATGACCACGCTCGGCTCCGCCTGCGAGGGCTCGCGACTGCTGCCGGTCCAGGTCAACGGTCTGCCGGGGTTCGCCCAGTACAAGCCGGACCCGGAGAAGGGCGGGTTCACGCCGTGGGCCGTCCAGATCCTGGAGATCTCAGACGGCCGCCTCACCGGGTTCCACTTCTACCTCGACACCCAGCGCTGGTTCCCCCTCTTCGACCTCCCCCTCCACCTCGACGGGGACTCCGACGAGGTCGAGCAGGGCGCGTAGCTCGGGGCCGGGGCCGCGCAGCCGTATCCGGCCCCCGGCCCGCCGCGCGGCCAGCTGGAGCCGCGCCAGCAGATCGACGGTGAGGAGCCCGGGCGGCCCGATCCCGGCGACGTCGCAGATGACGACCGCGGTCTCGGCGCCGGTCAGCAGCGCGCGCACGGCGTCGCCCAGCCCTGCCGCCTGCCCAGGGGTGACGGGGCCGGTCAGGGTGAGCACGGGGGGTGTCGTCGCTTCCACGATCGGTAGACCGTGCGCACCGCCCCGACTCATCGGCAGCGGCGGCAGTGCCTACTCGGCGGGGAACTCGGTGGTGTCGATGACGACGTCGAAGGGCGCGGGCAACTTGGGTCAGGTAAGGCCAGGTCAGGCGATGCGCTCCAGCACGACCGGGGACGCCGTGAACGGGGTGCCCGGGGCGGCGACGTCGTAGGAGCCGTCCACCGCGTCGAGCGCGTACGCGAAGCGCTCCGGGGTGTCGGTGTGCAGGGTGAGCAGCGGCTGGCCGGCGGTGACCGTGTCGCCGGGCTTGGCGTGCAGCTCGACGCCGGCGCCCGCCTGCACCGGGTCCTCCTTGCGGGCGCGGCCCGCGCCGAGGCGCCAGGCGGCGATGCCGATGTCGTAGGCGTCGAGGCGGGTCAGGACGCCCGAGGCGCCCGCCTTCACCACGTGCTGCTCCTTCGCGACGGGCAGCGCGGCGTCCGGGTCGCCGCCCTGGGCCGCGATCATGCGCCGCCAGACGTCCATGGCCGAGCCGTCGGCCAGCGCCTTCGCCGGGTCGGCGTCCTTGACGCCGGCCGCGTCGAGCATCTCGCGGGCCAGGGCGATCGTCAGCTCCACGACGTCCGCCGGGCCGCCGCCGGCCAGCACCTCCACCGACTCGCGGACCTCCAGGGCGTTGCCCGCGGTGAGGCCGAGCGGGGTGGACATGTCCGTCAGCAGGGCGACCGTCTTCACACCGTGGTCGGTGCCGAGGCCCACCATCGTCGAGGCGAGCTCACGGGCGTCCTCGATGGTCTTCATGAAGGCGCCGGTGCCGACCTTCACGTCCAGGACCAGCGAGCCGGTGCCCTCGGCGATCTTCTTGGACATGATGGACGAGGCGATCAGCGGGATGGCCTCGACGGTTCCGGTGACGTCCCGCAGCGCGTAGAGCTTCTTGTCGGCCGGGGCGAGCCCGTCGCCCGCGGCGCAGATCACCGCGCCGGTGCCGTCCAGCACGGACAGCATCTCCTCGTTGGAGAGCAGTGCGCGCCAGCCCGGGATCGACTCCAGCTTGTCCAGCGTGCCGCCGGTGTGGCCGAGGCCGCGTCCGGAGAGCTGCGGGACCGCCGCGCCGCAGGCCGCCACGAGGGGGGCCAGGGGCAGCGTGATCTTGTCGCCGACGCCGCCCGTGGAGTGCTTGTCGGCGGTCGGGCGGGACAGGGCGGAGAAGTCCATGCGCTCGCCGGAGGCGATCATCGCGGCCGTCCAGCGGGCGATCTCGCGGCGGTTCATGCCGTTGAGCAGGATGGCCATGTTGAGGGCGGCCATCTGGTAATCGGCGACCTCACCGCCGGTGTACGCGTCGATGACCCAGTCGATCTGCTCGTCGCTGAGCTCACCGCGGTCCCGCTTGGTGCGGATGACGGAGACGGCGTCCATGGCCATGGCTTTCCTTCCGGTGATGCAACGGTGGTGCACGGTGGTGCGACAAGACGTGGGGAGAAGGCGGGGGGAGAAAGTGCGCGGCCCCTCTGCGGGGGTCAGAGGGGCCGCGCGGGAGTCACTTGGTGAGGTGGCCCGGGCCGAAGGCCTGAGGGAGCATCTCGGCGAGCGGCAGGATTCCCGCCGGCGTCTCCAGCAGGAGACCGGGACCGCCGAACTCGTACAGCAGCTGGCGGCAGCGGCCGCACGGGACGAGGACCTCGCCGCGGCCGTCCACGCAGGTGAAGTGCGTGAGCCGGCCGCCGCCGGTGTTCTGCAGCTGCGAGACCAGCCCGCACTCGGCGCACAGGCCGAGCCCGTAGGAGGCGTTCTCGACGTTGCAGCCGGACACGGTCCGGCCGTCGTCGACGAGCGCCGCCACACCGACCGGGTACCCGGAGTAGGGGGCGTACGCGCGGGACATGGCCTCGCGGGCCACCTCGCGCAACGCCTCCCAGTCGACGGCGTCGGCCGCGGTCACTTGCCCTGGCCCTTCCGGTAGCGCATGCCGTCGGCCCTGGGCATGCGCAGCCGCTGCGCGGACAGCGACAGCACCAGCAGGGTGACGACGTACGGGGTGGCGCCCACGAAGTCGCTCGGGACCTCGTCGGTGAACAGGTACCAGACCAGGACGAGCGCGGCCACCATGAGGCTGATCCCGGCCTGCCAGTGCGCCTTGCGGTACAGCTTCCAGCCGGCCAGGCCCGCGAGGAGCACGACCAGCAGGAGCAGCAGCGCGTGGACGGTCTCGCCGCCGTTGCGCAGCTGCAGCGCGTCGGAGTAGCCGAACAGGCCCGCGCCCATGGCCAGACCGCCGGGACGCCAGTTGCCGAAGATCATCGCCGCGAGGCCGATGTAGCCTCGGCCGCCGGTCTGGCCCTCGAGGTAGGTGTGCGAGGTGACCAGGGCGAGGAAGGCGCCGCCGAGACCGGCGAGGCCGCCGGAGACGGCCACGGCCGCGTACTTGTACTTGTAGACGTTGACGCCGAGGGACTCGGCGGCGATCGGGTTCTCACCGCAGGAGCGCAGCCGCAGGCCGAACGGGGTGCGCCACAGCAGCCACCAGCTGCCGACGAACAGCAGGAAGGCGAGGAGCGTCACCACGGACAGGTCGGTGACCAGACCGCCGAGGATGCCCGCGATGTCGGAGAGCAGGAACCAGTGGTGCTTCTCGACGGACTGGAGGGCGTCCGAGAGGCCGGGCACGTCGATGTGGGGCAGCGACTCCACGGGCGGGGACTGCTTGGGGTTGCCGCCCGCTTCGGCCGGCTTGCCCTCCGAGAAGAACAGCTTCGCGAGGTACTGGGTGATGCCGAGCGCCAGCAGGTTGACCGCGACGCCGGACACGATGTGGTCGACGCCGAAGGTGACGGTCGCGACCGCGTGCACCAGGCCGCCGAGGACGCCGAAGCCGACGCCGCACAGCAGACCGAGCCAGGGGTTGGACTGCCAGCCGATCCAGCCGGCGCCGAAGGTGCCGAGGATCATCATGCCCTCGAGGCCGATGTTGACCACACCGGACCGCTCGGACCACAGGCCGGCCAGACCGGCGAGGCCGATGGGCACGGCGAGGCCGAGCGCGGCCGAGATCTGGCCCTCGGAGGTGAGCTGGTTGGCGCCGGTGATGATGCGGACCACGGCGACGAGCACCAGCGCGGCGGCGATGATCGTGAGGATCCGGCCGACCGAGCGGCCCGACCGGCCGCCGGTGTCCGCCTTGGGCGCCGCGGGGGGCGGCGTGTCGGTCATCGTGGCAGTCATCACGCCACCTCCTGCTTCTGGGTCGGGGCGGCGGCCTGGGCGGCGAGCTCGGCGCCGACCCGCTGCTGCTGGCGCTTGAGGCCGTAACGCCGGACGAGCTCGTAGGCGATGACGACGCACAGCACGATGACGCCCTGGATGACGCCGAGGATTTCCTTGTCGTACCCCTCGAACTCGAGGTGGTTGGTCGTGCGCTCCAGGAAGCCCCAGAGCAGTGCGCCGAGCGCGATCCCGACCGGGTTGTTGCGGCCGAGCAGGGCGATGGCGATGCCGGTGAAGCCGATGCCCGACGGGAAGTCGTTGCTGAACTGGTGGCTGTCGTTGAGCAGGGTCGGCATGCCGATCAGGCCGGCCACGGCGCCCGAGATGACCATGCTGGTGGCGACCATCTTCTTGACGGAGACACCGCTCGCGGTGGCCGCGCTCTCGGACTGGCCGACGGTGCGCAGGTCGAAGCCGAACCGGGTGCGGCCGAGGACGAACCAGTAGGCGACGCCGACGAGGACGGCGACGACGATGAAGCCCCACAGCACTCCGGCCGCGCCGGTGTCGATGCTGAAGAAGTACGAGGACTTCGGCAGCGGGTCGGTCGAGACGACCGTGCCGCCGCTCTGCAGTTCGGCGAGCTTCCCCGGCTGCAGCAGGTAGGCGATGATCGCGGTGGCGATCGAGTTCAGCATGATCGTCGAGATGACCTCGCTGACGCCGCGGGTCACCTTGAGGATGCCCGCGATGGCCGCCCACAGGGCGCCGGTCGCCATGGCGCACAGGATGATCAGCGGGATCGCGATCCAGCCGGGCACGGTCAGCGCGCCGCCGAGGACGGCGGCGACGAACGCGGCGAGCCGGTACTGGCCGTCGACGCCGATGTTGAACAGGTTCATGCGGAAGCCGATGGCCACCGCGACACCCGCCAGGTAGTAGGTCGTCGCCTTGTTCAGGATGTAGACCTGGCTGTCGCTCGCGGAGCCGTAGGTCAGCATGTCGCTGAAGGCCGAGCCCGGGTTCTTGCCGGTGGCGAGGATGACCAGGGCGGTGACGACGAGCGCGGTGACGATCGCCAGCAGCGGGGCCGCGACCCCGAGGAGCAGCCGCTCCTTGTCGATCCTTGCGGTCAGCTTTTTCATCGGGCGTCGTCCTCTGCGTGCTCCAGGTGGCCGGTGGCCGCACCCGTCATGGCGGAGCCCAGCTCCTCGGGGGTGATCGTGGCGGGATCGGCGTCGGCGACCAACCGGCCGCGGTACATGACCCGCAGGGTGTCGGAGAGCCCGATGAGCTCGTCCAGGTCGGCGGAGATCAGCAGCACGGCCAGACCCTCGCGGCGCGCCTCGCGGATGTGGTCCCAGATCGCGGCCTGCGCGCCGACGTCCACACCGCGGGTGGGGTGGGCGGCGATGAGGAGCTTGGGCGCGTGGCTCATCTCGCGGCCGACGATCAGCTTCTGCTGGTTGCCGCCGGACAGCGAGGCGGCGGTGACGTCGATGCCGGGCGTGCGGACGTCGTACGCCTGGACGATGCGCTCGGTGTCGGTGCGGGCGGCCTTGATGTCGAGCAGCTGGCCGCGCGAGTTGGGCCGCTCGGTGACATGGCCGAGGATGCGGTTCTCCCACAGCGGCGCCTCGAGGAGCAGGCCGTGGCGGTGGCGGTCCTCGGGGATGTAGCCGACGCCTGCCTCACGGCGGTTGCGGGTGGGCACGCGGGAGATGTCGGCGCCGTCGAGGCTGATGACGCCGGCGTCCGGGGCTCGGATGCCCATGATCGCCTCGACCAGCTCGGACTGGCCGTTGCCCTCCACGCCGGCGATGCCGAGGACCTCGCCCTTGTGGATGGTGAAGGAGATGTCGTCGAGGATGATCCGCTCGACGCCGTCGAGGTCCGTCTGCGTCAGGTGCAGCCCGTCCAGCTTCAGCAGCGGGACGTCCGTGACCGTGGACTCCTCGGTCTCCGGCGTGGGCAGTTCGCTGCCGACCATCAGCTCGGCGAGCTGCTTGGTGGTGGTGTTCTCCGGCTCGACCGTGCCCACCGTGGTGCCGCGCCGGATGACGGTGATCTCGTCGGCGACGGACAGCACCTCTCCCAGCTTGTGGGAGATGAAGATGACGGTGAGGCCCTCGGCCTTCAGCTCGCGCAGGTTGTCGAAGAGGGCGTCGACCTCCTGCGGCACCAGGACGGCCGTGGGCTCGTCGAGGATGAGGGTCTTGGCGCCGCGGTAGAGGACCTTGAGGATCTCCACACGCTGGCGGTCGGCGACGCCGAGCTCCTCCAGGAGGACGTCGGGCCGGACGTTCAGCCCGTATGCGTCGGAGATCTCCTTGATCTTCGCCCGGGCCTTGCCGCCGATGCCGTGGAGCTTCTCCGCGCCGAGGACGACGTTCTCCAGGACGGTGAGGTTGTCGGCGAGCATGAAGTGCTGGTGCACCATGCCGATGCCGCGTGCGATGGCGTCGGCTGGGTTGCTGAACGTGACCTGGTCGCCGTTCACGGTGATGGTGCCCTCGTCCGGCTGCTGCATGCCGTAAAGGATCTTCATCAGGGTGGACTTGCCGGCGCCGTTCTCACCGCACAGGGCGTGGACGGTGCCGGTGCGAACCGTGATGTCGATGTCGCGGTTGGCGACGACGCCGGGGAATCGCTTGGTGATGCCGCGCAGTTCGACGGCAGCGGGAGGGCTGGACGCGTTGATGGCGCACTCTCCTCGGGGAAAGGGGCTGCGTGGGGAGGGCAGGCGTCGGCGACGCTAGCGCGGCAACTCCGTGCTACACGCGTAGAGTTGACACATTGTTATGGCTCGACGAGGGGGTAGTCGTGCACCCCCCTCGTCGACCCGGGGTCAGGCAGCGACCATCAGGTCACGGGGTGGTCTTGACCTTGATGGAACCGTCGACGATCTTCTGCTTCGCCGCGTCCAGCTGGGTCTTGATGTCGTCGATGAAGCCACCGCTGGTGGCGAGCGAGACACCGTTCTTGGCGAGCGAGTAGTTGTTGGTGCCCGTCAGCGGCTTGCCGTCGTGGACGGACTTGACGAAGTCGTAGACGCCGACGTCGACGTTCTTGACCATCGAGGTCAGGATCGAGGCCTTGTACTTGGCCAGACCCGGGATGTTGTACTGGTCGGAGTCCACGCCGATGGCCCAGGCGCCCTTGACGCCGTTGACGGCCTCGATCGCGCCGTTGCCGGAGGAGCCGGCCGCCGAGTAGATGACGTCGGCGCCGTTGTCGAGCATGCCCGACGCGGCGGCCTTGCCCTTGTCGGGGCTGGCGAAACCGGAGAAGTCCGAGCCGTGGCTCAGGTACTGGCTGTCGACCTTGACGGCCGGCTTCGTGTCGTGGACGCCCTGCGTGAAGCCCGCCTCGAACTTCTTGATCAGCGGGACGTCGACGCCGCCGATGAAGCCGACGTGGTTCTTCTTGGTCTTCAGCGCCGCGGCGACGCCGGCCAGGTAGGAGCCCTGCTCCTCGGTGAAGGTGATGCTGTCGACGTTCTTGGCGTCCACCACCGAGTCGACGATGCCGAAGCTGACCTTCGGGTACTTCGCGGCGACCTTGGTCATCGAGGTGGCGTAGGAGAAGCCGACGCCCACGATGGGGTTGTAACCGGCGTCCGCCAGGTCGGTCAGACGCTGCTCGCGGTCGGCCTCGGTGTCGGTGGTCTTGGCGGTCAGCTCCTTGATCGAGCCGCCGAACTCGGCCTTGGCCTTGTCGGCGCCGCGCGCGGCGGAGTCGTTGAAGGAACGGTCACCACGACCGCCGACGTCGAAGGCGAGACCGATCTTGACGCCCGAACCGCCGCCGGAGGAGGCGGAGGACGAGCTGCTGCTGTCGTTCTCGGAGGAGGTGCTGCCACATGCTGTGGCAGTCAGTGCGAGAGCTGCGGTGGCGATACACGCAGCGGAAAGCTTGGCTACCCGGCGCACGGGAAGGCTCCTTCACCTGACCTGAGCGCCTTGTCGGCGCTTGATGTGAGCACCATGCCAGTGCTCGGGCCTGGACGCCCCGATCGGCGTTGGCTTCGCGGCATCGTAACGCGCGTAGATGTCAGAAAAACACCCCTCGCGACGCCGTTATCGATTCGAGGCGAACGCCGTCTGAACTCGGCGCCTTGCAGCTTCGCGCGGATGATTTCGAACCGGGGACGAATGGCTTACAACAGGGTTGCGCCGAACGGCGGAACGGCCACGTGAGGGCCGTTCCGCCGCCGTCCGGTCACCTGCCGGCCGCGTCCAGCAGCGCTGCCGCCGTGAAGAGCTCCACACCGACGGTGATCGCCGACTCGTCGGCGTCGAAGTCGCCCTGGTGCAGGTCGCGCACGGTGCGCTCGCCGGGCGGGCGCACGCCGAGCCGGGCCATCGAGCCCGGGACCCGCTCCAGGTACCAGGAGAAGTCCTCGCCGCCGAGGCTCTGCTCGGTGCCCTCCACGGACGACTCGCCGCGCCGGGCCACCATGGCGTCCCGCAGCAGGGCGGTGACGTCCCCGTCGTTGACGACCGGCGGGACGCCCCGCACGTAGTTGATCTCCGACTTGGCCCGGTGCAGGTTGGCCACCTCGTCGATCGCCGCGACCACGATGTCCGGCGCCTGGCGCCACGCCTCGAGGTCCAGGCAGCGGACGGTCCCGGAGAGCTCCGCGTGCTGCGGGATCACGTTCGGGGCGTGGCCGCTCTCGATGCGGCCCCAGGTGACGGCCAGTCCGGCGCGCGTGTCGACCCGGCGGCCGACCAGCGCGGGCACGTCGGTGACGACCCGGGCGGCCGCCGTGACGAGGTCGGTGGTCAGGTGCGGGCGTGCGGTGTGGCCGCCCGGCCCGTCCAGGGAGATCTCCAGCCGGTCGCAGGCGGAGGTGATGGCGCCCTCGCGCAGACCGACCTTGCCCGCGTCGACCCGGGGGTCGCAGTGCACGGCGATGATCCGGCCCACGCCGTCGAGCGCTCCGTCGGCGATGGCGTCGGCGGCGCCGCCGGGCAGCACCTCCTCGGCGGGCTGGAAGATCAGCCGCACCGGCCGCGGGAGCCGGCCCTGCCGGTGCAGCTCCGCCAGGACGAGGCCGGCGCCGAGGACGACGGTGGTGTGCACGTCGTGGCCGCAGGCGTGCGCGCGGTCGGGGACGGTGGACCGGTAGGCGCACTCGGTCTTCGTGTCCGGGATGGGCAGCGCGTCGATGTCGGCGCGCATCGCGAGAACGGGGACGCCGTCGACGGCCACGCCCTCCGCCCCCACGGTCCCGATGTCGCAGATGAGGCCGGTGCCGACGGCGAGCACGCGGGGCCGAAGCCCCGCCTTCTCGAGGCGGGCCTTGATCGCGGCCGTCGTGCGGAACTCCTGGTTGCCCAGCTCAGGGTGCATGTGCAGGTCGCGGCGGAAGGCCACGAGCTCGGCGCGCAGCGCCTCCGGCAGGGTGCCGGGAAGGGCACCGGGGAGCACGGCTTCCCCTGAGGGATCGGCCTCGGACTCTCGGGACATCAGTTGCTTCACCCTCTGAAGGGTAGGACGCCTGGGCGGTCAACCGACCTACGATCAACAAAACTTCAACCCGTCAGGCGAAGAAAAGTTGGCCGCGCGGCGCATGGCTGCTGTGCGGGATGGGTAAACTCGCCGGCTTTCGGGGTCGGCAACCCGCACTTCTTCCTTTCTCTCACGGATACCACGGACCACCAATGGCACGCCGTGCCAGTCCACGTTCCGGAACCGATCCTGGAATCATCACCTCCGCGCAGCGGTCCCGCCACACAGGGCGACCCGGCCGGGTCGGCCCGGGAGGGCGGGCACGACGCGAGCCTGGCGGCCCCGCACGGAGAACGGGCGGAGCCTCGGCGGACGCCTGCGAGGAGGAGCGCCGCCCGACCGGTCGCCGAGCGAGGCACGAGCCGGCTCCCGGCCCGCTGCGGGCCGACGACCGCGTCCCGGACCTGACGGTCGACGGCGTCCGCCGCGGATCTGACGGTCGACGGCGTCCGCCGCCCGACGCTCGACGGCGTCCGCCCCTTCGACCGGCGGGTCGGCCTCGGCCGGGACGGACGGGTCGTAGGGCGGTGGACGCCGCCCCGGCTCAGAAGGCGTCCGACGGCACGTACGTGCCCCAGACCTCGCGGAGGGCGTTGCACACCTCTCCCACCGTCGCCCGGGCCCGCAGCGCGTCCTTCATCGGGTACAGGACGTTGTCCTCGCCCTGCGCCGCCTTCCTCAGGGCGTCGAGTGCGGAGTCCACGGCCGCACTGTCGCGTTCCGCTCGGAGCCGGGCCAGACGCCGCGCCTGCTGCGCCTCGATGGCCGGGTCGACACGCAGGGGCTCGTACGGCTCCTCCGCGTCGAGCCGGAAGCGGTTGACGCCGACCACGACCCGCTCGCCGGAGTCGGTCTCCTGCGCGATCCGGTAGGCGGACCGCTCGATCTCGTTCTTCTGGAAACCGTGCTCGATGGCCGGCACCGCGCCGCCGAGGTCCTCGACGCGGCGCATGAGACCGACGATCGCCGCCTCCAGGTCGTCGGTCATCCGCTCCACGACGTACGAGCCCGCGAAGGGGTCGACGGTGGCCGTCACGTCCGTCTCGTGGGCCAGGACCTGCTGGGTGCGCAGGGCCAGCCGCGCGCTCTTGTCGGTCGGCAGCGCGATGGCCTCGTCGAAGGAGTTGGTGTGCAGCGACTGGGTGCCGCCGAGCACCGCCGCCAGACCCTGGACGGCGACCCGGACCAGGTTCACCTCGGGCTGCTGGGCCGTCAGCTGGACGCCGGCGGTCTGCGTGTGGAAGCGCAGCATCAGCGACTTGGGGTCCTTCGCACCGAACTCCTCCTTCATCACCCGCGCCCAGATCCGGCGGGCGGCGCGGAACTTCGCGACCTCCTCGAGCAGCGTCGTGCGGGCCACGAAGAAGAAGGACAGCCGCGGTGCGAAGTCGTCCACGTCCATGCCGGCGGCGACCGCCGTACGGACGTACTCGATGCCGTCGGCCAGCGTGAAGGCGATCTCCTGCGCGGGCGACGCACCCGCCTCCGCCATGTGGTAACCGGAGATCGAGATGGTGTTCCACCTGGGGATCTCGGCCCGGCAGTACCTGAAGATGTCGGCGATCAGGCGGAGCGAGGGCTTCGGCGGGAAGATGTACGTCCCGCGCGCGATGTACTCCTTCAGCACGTCGTTCTGGATCGTGCCGGTGAGCCGGCCGGCCGGGACGCCCTGCTCCTCGCCGACGAGCTGGTACATCAGCAGCAGCAGCGCGGCGGGGGCGTTGATCGTCATCGACGTCGACACCTGGTCCAGCGGGATCCCGTCGAACAGCACCCGCATGTCCTCGACCGAGTCGATCGCCACGCCGACCTTGCCGACCTCGCCGTGCGCGATCGGGGCGTCGGAGTCGTGGCCCATCTGGGTGGGCAGGTCGAAGGCGACCGACAGGCCCGTGGTGCCGTGGGCGATCAGCTGCCGGTAACGGGCGTTGGACTCGACGGCCGTGCCGAACCCCGCGTACTGGCGCATCGTCCAGGGGCGGCCCGTGTACATCGACGGGTAGACGCCCCGGGTGAAGGGGTACGCGCCCGGCTCCCCCAGCCGCTCCGAAGGGTCCCAGCCGGCCAGGTCCTGCGGGCCGTACACCGGCTCGATGGGCAGTCCGGACTCCGACTCACGCGCCATGGGTGCAGGCCTCCCGCCGGGCGGTCACGGCGGCCGCCCCTGGTCTTTGACCGAGTACCCGTCAGTCTGCCGGGCGGTTCGCGACTCGTCATCCGGACGGGGGGAGAGGTGTATGGGGCGCGAGCGGGACCGGGGGAACGTGTCCCGCCCGCGCCGAGCGCACGAGCCGAAGGTACGGGGGGAACCCCCGGCTCTGTGCTGGGGCCGATGACCAGTCGGCTCACTCGGTACTGCGTACCGGCCGCGGAAAATGTCACACCTGCGGCGGAAGAAATTTCAGCTGCCTGAAACCCGCAGGTCAGCCGTGGTGTCCCAGGCCGCCGGAGCCGGAGCCGGAGCCGCCCCGGCCGTGCCCGTGCCCGTGGCCCTTGCCGTGTCCGCGGCCGTGCCCGTGGTCCGCTCGGCCCGCGTCATCGTCGTCGTCGGAGCCGCCGCGGCCGCCCGTGCCGTCGGCGCCCTTCTGCCCGGCCGTGCCACCGCCCCCGCGGCCCGACTGTCCCTTTCCGGGATCCCGGCCGGCCGAGCCGCTTTGGGCGCGGGCGCCGTCGAGCAGCGCCGCGCAGTACGCCTGGACGCGCTGTGCGCCGCCTGCCAGCTTCTCCAGGCGTCGGCGGCCTTCACGGTCCAGGGTCTTGCCGGCGCCGAGTTCACGGCAGGAGGAGATCACGCCCGCCGGCCGGCCGCCGCGGGCTTTGGGGGCCTCCGAGGCGTCGTCGCCCGCGTCGCCCTTCCCTGCCGCATCCCGGTCCGCGGCGCTCGCGCCGGGCTTCGGCGCGGACGCCGCGCCGTCGCCTGCCGGAGCGGTCGGGGAGGGCGAGCCGAGCGGACGGCCGTGGGAGGGCGCGGGGGCGGAGACGGACGCCACGGGCCGCCCGGGCCCCTGATCGTCGAACGGAGTCGGCAGATACCCGGCCGCCGTCGCGGCCGACACGCCGCCGACCATCCCGACGGCCAACGCGGCGGCCAGCCCCAGCCGCACGGGCCGGCCCCGGCGCGGTCGGCTCCCGCTCTCCTCGGCCCGCCCGCCGATGCGGACCAGACCCGCGTCGCCGCCGCCTTCCCGCGCGGGCCCACCCGGGGCCACGGCAGTCACGGCACGGGCCGCACGGCCGGCCCGAGCGCCCTGCCCCGTATGCCCGGCAAGGCCGAAGAGGCCCGCGGCACCCGTAGGACCGGGGCGGGCCGCGAGGTCATGGCGGTCGGCCTGGACCTTGCGGAACGCGGCGAGGGCCGCGGCCTCGCCGGGCAGCTCCTCGTCCGCGGGCGGCGGGGCGGCGGCCGACGCCGAGAGCGCGCCGAGCGTCCTGGCGAGCCGTTCGGCCTCTTCCCGGGCACTGCCTGCGACAGCGTTGTCGGGCGACTCACCGCGCAGCAGACGCTCCGACGTCTCGCGATCGAGCCACCTGTCGTGCTTGTCGGCCATCACATGTCCCTCTGCGTCCGCGTGCGCACATGCGTCACACCGGCGGACGTCACCGTACGGGAACGCGGTCCCCGCTGGGGCGGCAGCGCGTCGAGCACGCCGGCCGTCTCCGGGTCGTCGCCGAGCAGCTCGGCGAGTTTCTTCAGGCCCCGATGGGCCGCGGTGCGCACCGCGCCGGGCCGCTTGCCCAGCGTGTCGGCGGCCGTCTTGGCGTCCAGTCCCATGACCACCCGCAGGACGACGGCCTCGGCCTGGTCCTGCGGCAGCCGGGCTATGAGGCCGAGGGTGCGGCCGGTGGCCAGCGCCTCGATGGCCTCGCCCGCGGTGTCGGACTCGGCGGCCCGGCCGGCCAGCTCGGTCTCGTCGCCGACCGTCGCCGGCCGTCTTCCGCGCATCCGTATGTGGTCCAGGGCGCGGTTGCGGGCGATCCGGGCGGCCCAGCCGCGGAACCGGTCCGCGTCGCCGGCGAAGCGCTCGAGGTCCCGGGCGATCTGCAGCCAGGCCTCGGACGTCACGTCCTCGGCGTCGTGATCGCCGACCAGTGTGCGCACGTATCCCAGCAGCCGCGGGTGCACCGTGCGGTACACGGTCCGAAACGCGGTCTCGTCCCCGTGCTGTGCCGCGAGCACCGCGGCTGTCAGCTCCGCGTCGTCCCCCACGTCGTGGTTCCTCGGTCGATGCTTCGCGGTCTCGGGACCGCAGGTCGTAGCGGTGGTCTTCCGCTTGGCCGTCCGGCGCGAAAGGCACGTTACGACCTGAAACCGCCGCCCGTCCATGTTCATAGAACATGCAACTGGTTCGTGACGCGCGCAAGGTGTGACGGAAACCGCACTCCTGGCGCTGTAGGGAGTACGGGTCGCCGCGCGGCCCGTGCCGCGCGACGGCCGGGGCCTCTCCTGTGGGGGGTGGCGGCCCCGGCCGTTGCCTCGGTCGCGACGCCCCGCCCGCTCGCCGCGGGCCCGCACCCGGGCCGCGCGCGTCGAATACGCCCCCGGCGACCTCCCCCGCGGGGCGCCCACAGTCACCGGCTCCCGGGGACCGCGTCCCGGCACAGCAGGCGCAGCGAGCCGTGGCCGCCGAAGCAGCGGCGGGCCTCGTCGAGGGGCTCCCACAGGCGGCCGTCGGGGGTGCGGACCCAGTGGTCGCCGCCGGACGCCCACCACTCGGCGCCGGAGCGGCGGACGATCACCTCGCCGGCGTAGGCGCCGAGTCCGCGCAGCAGGTCCTCCACGGACGCGGGCGCGGCGCCGGTGCGCCGCAGTTCCGCGATCCACCGGTCGACGCGCCACAGGCTCTGCGGCGAGTGGTCGAGGTGCGGCCGCACGGCGTCGGGCGCGGCGGCCACGGCCTCCGCCGCCCATCGCACGGGCCGGGCCGCGGCGGAGGGCCGGGCGGCCGGACGGGGCTGTCCGCTCTGTTCGGTCTGCTCTGTCGTCCTGCGGGTCACACTCCATTGAGCGAGGCCGGGGGGTGTTCCGTCACGCGATTGCGCGGCGGACGCGAGACCGGTGCAGGACCGCCCCAGCTCCGCCGCGAAATGCTCACGATCGTCCACGCGCCCGCCGCGACACCACCGCGCGCAGCACCCGGCGTCCCTCCGTGGACACCTCCAGCGCCCGCCGCAGTCCGCCGGCGCCGTGACCGGCGAGCACCTCCAGGACGATGACCTGGCGGCGCAGTTCGGCGGCGACGAGGGGCGACATGCCCGCCGTGCGGCCCTCGCGGCCGGAGTCGACCGGGCCGGCGTCGGCCGCCGGGTCGAGCAGGCGGTGGATCTGGAGTGAGGCGACGGAGCAGGCGTCGGCCCAGGTCCGCACCTCGGCGGCGCATCGGTCGGCCGGGGCGGCGGCCAGCATGCGGTGGACCAGCAGCACGGCCTCGTCGCCCTCGCCCTCGCCCTTGGAGGAGTCCAGCTTGCCGCGCGTCTGCTCCAGCAACTGACCCCAGTCGGCCGCGTCGGAGGCGTCCGCGAGGTTTCCCCACAGCGGGCGCAGGGTCTCGTCGTCGCCGCCGAGCAGGGGCACGCACCGGTCCAAACAAGCCAACCCGCTGGCGGCCAGTCCGCGTTCGTCGGCCTGCGCGATCAGTTCCACCAGGCTCATGCACGCCTCCCTCGCCAGGGCCCTACCTGACGGAGCCCGCACTTCCCCTTACTGCGTGCAACGGCCCGGGAGTGTCACAGGAAATCTTTTCGGCCAACCCCGAGGGACCGCTGCCCAGTCGGCCGAGCATGACAGACGGGCCGGCATCAGCCCAGCCTGTTCGCAAGGGACGTGAACTGCGACCAGGTCAGCGTCGGCGTCCGCGCGTCCCACAGTTTCTGCGCGGTGGCCCGCAGCGGCATCCGCACCCCCGCCGCGACCTGCGCCTGCGTCTGGGCGTTCGCGAGGTCGCACCAGACCGAGAGGGAGCCGCCGAGGATCTGGGCGTCGTACCTCGCGGCGACCGGGGTGGTGCCGCGCAGCACGCGCGGGGTCCACTGCTCGTAGATGCGCCGGCCGGTCGGGTAGGCGAAGTCGTTGGGCTCGCCGAGGACGTAGTAGAGGTACTCGTCGTTGTAGTTGAGCATCTTGCGCCCCGCGCTCAGGTACTCCGTCGGCGTCCGGGCGCCGATCTCCTTGCCCGTCCAGTAGGCGACCACCAGGTCGGAGGCCGGTTTCACCGACGTGCCGCGGAAGAACCCGTCGTTCCACGCCCGCATCGTCCGGTCGTGGGCGCGGACGGTGGCGGCACGGTCGTCGAGCCAGCCGGTGGCGAGGTCGGAGACGCGCGCCCCGGGGCCGTACCGGGCCCGCGCGGCCGAGGCCAGCTGCGGGTAGGAGGCGGCGGGGTCCGACACCGTCAGCGCCTGGTACTCGTCGCCGCCGAGATGCCAGTAGCCGCCGGGGAAGAGGCCGGCGTACTCGTTCAGCAGGTCGTCGAGGAGGTTCGCGGACGCCTTCTGGGAGATGTCGATCGCCCCTCGGGTGGCGACCCCCCGCGCGTTGCGCAGCTGCAGCTCGGGGTGTGCGGCCAGGACTGCGCCCAGGTGTCCCGGCGAGTCGATCTCGGGCACGACGGTGATGTGCCGCTGGGCCGCGAGCGCGACGATCTGCCTCACCTGGGCCTTGGTCAGGTGCTCCTGGGCGACGATCTCCGGATGCGTGTCGGACTGGATCCGGAACGCCTGGTCGTCGGAGAAGTGCAGGCCGAGCTGGTTGTACTTGAGGTCGCCGAGCTCGCGCACCCGGTCCTCGATCCAGCCGGCGCTGAAGTTCTTGCGCGCGATGTCCAGCGTGAACCCGCGCTGCGGCTTGGCCGGCTGGTCGCGCACGACGCCCTCGGGCGCCGTCCCGCCGCCGCGCACCTCCTGCTTGAGGGTTCGGGTGCCGTAGAAGACGCCGGCGTCCGAGGGTGCGCTGACGGTGACCCGTCCGCCGCGCACGGTCATGGTGTACGACTCCGGGTTCGCGCCGCGGTCGGCGTTGCGGGCGAGGCGCAGGTCGCCGGCGCGCGCGTCGCTGCGCACGCCCGCGTAGCTCAGTCCCAGCTCGCCGGCGACCAGACGCCCCTCGTCGGCGAGCCCGGCGTCGCCGACCACGACCCGGCGGCCGGCCGCGGGACGCCAGCCCGGGCCGCGGGCCGGAGTGTGGGAGCGGACGGCGGGGATGGTGCGGGGGGCGGTGGACAGGGGGTAGGCGCGGCTGGGGGTGGGGCTCGGGGACGGGGCGCGGGCCACGCCCCGGTCACCGGCGGAGGGGCCGTCGGCGACCTGCTGGGAGGCCGACCCGGCCGGCGTGCCGTCGTCGCCCGACGAGGCCCACAGCCCCGCTCCGACGCCGAGCACGGCGACCAGCCCGCCGGCCGTCAGTGCCCGTGTCACGACCTTCTGGTGCGGTTGCGTCTGCGGCGCCCGGCGCCGGTGCCTGTGCCTGCTCACTCGGCCAACCGTACGACCCGCGCGCGGGTCGGGCGCGCCGAAGTCCGCGCGAAGGGGTCCACGACACATTCTGAAACTCTCTCGTTCGAGTGAAATTCAGGCATCGGTCAGACACACTTCGACCGCTCTCGATAACGTGACGACACATCTTTCACTGCATCCCCTGCCACCACACACGTGACGCGAGGATCCACGCTGCCTGCGCACCGCCTTCCCCACCTCTCCGGCCGCCTCGCCATACCGGCGCAGACCCGGACATCGCCGGTGCCCCTGCTGCACGGCTTCAACACCGCGTCCGCCGACGAGGCCCGCCGTGTGCTGCTGACCTGCCTGCACAGCCCCCGCTGGGCCCGTCGCCTCGCCGACCACCGCCCCTATCCGACCGTGGACTCGCTGCTGGCGGCGTCCGACGAGGCGGCGTACGACCTGACGCCGGACGACCTGGCGGAGGCGCTGGCGGCGGAGACCCTGCCCGCACTGCCGGACGACGCGTACGAAGCCGCCCACATGGCGCTGAGCGCCGCCCACTCCGCCTACGAGGCCAGATTCGGCCACGTGTTCGTCATCTGCCTGGACGGACTGCCGCGGTCGGAGGCCCTGGACCACGTGCTGGAGGGAATCCGGTCACGGTTGGCGAACGATCCGGAGGACGAACGGGTGGTGGCGGCGGACGAGCTCCGCCGTCTGGCCAAGGGGCGGCTGGTCGGGGCCGTCAGGGGCGCCGGGCTGTAGCCGAGTTCCGGCGGCGGCCGCCGCGCGGCCGTGACCGGCCACCATGCGCCCGCGCCCGCACACTCGGCGCATAACGGCCGAGACCGCCCCAGATGCCGCCGGCGCTCACCCATACGCGTGCCACTTTGATCACACCGGTAGGCCCGGCGTAAGCCCTGCGCCGACGTCTCGCTACGATGCTGGGGGCCGGTGGACCGTACCCGGCCGGGCCCGTCCGACACCCAAGCCGGCAGGCCCCAATCCCCGCTCCCGGAGGGTTCTTCCGTGCCGGCTGGAACGCTGTACCGCGGCCGGGAAGGAATGTGGTCCTGGGTGGCTCATCGAGTCACCGGCGTCCTCATCTTCTTCTTCCTGTTCGTCCACGTGCTGGACACCGCCCTCGTGCGTGTCTCCCCCGAGGACTACGACAAGGTCGTAGCCACCTACAAGACCCCCATCGTCGCGCTGCTGGAGTACGGCCTCGTCGCCGCCATCCTCTTCCACGCGCTCAACGGCCTGCGCGTCATCGCCGTCGACTTCTGGTCGAAGGGCACGCGCTACCAGAAGCAGATGCTCTGGACCGTCGTGGGCCTGTGGCTCGTGCTGATGCTCGGGGCGGTCTACCCCGTCCTCGGACACGCCGCTCGTGAACTGTTCGGGAGCTGACACCCATGGCGACCACTGAATCCACCGCAGCCGGGATCGGCCCCGTCGAGGGCGGCTCCGGCTACGACGTCGACAACCCGGCGCCCTTCATCGAGGCCCCGCGCCGGCGCACCAAGAAGACCCCGAAGTCCACCCGGGGCAACTTCGAGATGGCCGCATGGCTGTTCATGCGCCTGTCGGGCGTCGTGCTGGTCGTGCTGGTCCTCGGCCACCTGCTGATCCAGCTGGTGCTGGACGGCGGCGTGTCGAAGATCGGCTTCGCGTTCGTGGCGGGCCGCTGGGCGTCCCCCTTCTGGCAGGTCTGGGACCTGCTGATGCTGTGGCTCGCGATGCTGCACGGGGCGAACGGCCTGCGCACGGTCATCAACGACTACGCGGAGCGCGCGAACACCCGGCTGTGGCTGAAGGGCCTGCTCTACACCGCCACGGTGTTCACCATCCTGCTGGGCACGCTGGTGATCTTCACCTTCGACCCGAACATCCGCTAGGCACGGGGTTGCGAGAATCATGAAGATCCACAAGTACGACACCGTCATCGTCGGCGCCGGCGGCGCCGGTATGCGCGCCGCCATCGAGTCGACCAAGCGCAGCCGCACCGCCGTGCTGACCAAGCTCTACCCCACCCGCTCCCACACGGGCGCCGCGCAGGGCGGCATGGCCGCCGCGCTGGCCAACGTGGAGGAGGACAACTGGGAGTGGCACACCTTCGACACGGTCAAGGGCGGTGACTACCTGGTCGACCAGGACGCCGCCGAGATCCTGGCGAAGGAGGCCATCGACTCGGTCCTCGACCTGGAGAAGATGGGCCTGCCGTTCAACCGCACCCCGAACGGCACGATCGACCAGCGCCGCTTCGGCGGTCACAGCCGCAACCACGGCGAGGCCCCGGTCCGCCGGTCCTGCTACGCGGCCGACCGCACCGGCCACATGATCCTTCAGACGCTGTACCAGAACTGCGTGAAGGAGGGCGTGGAGTTCTACAACGAGTTCTACGTCCTCGACCAGCTGATCACCGAGGTCGACGGCGTCAAGAAGTCCGCCGGCGTCGTGGCGTACGAGCTGGCCACCGGCGAGATCCACGTCTTCCAGGCGAAGGCCGTGATCTACGCCTCCGGCGGCTGCGGCAAGTTCTTCAAGGTGACGTCGAACGCGCACACGCTGACCGGTGACGGCCAGGCCGCCGTCTACCGGCGCGGGCTGCCGCTGGAGGACATGGAGTTCTTCCAGTTCCACCCGACCGGCATCTGGCGCATGGGCATCCTGCTGACGGAGGGCGCCCGCGGTGAGGGCGGCATCCTGCGCAACAAGGACGGCGAGCGCTTCATGGAGAAGTACGCGCCGGTCATGAAGGACCTCGCGTCCCGTGACGTCGTCTCCCGCTCCATCTACACCGAGATCCGCGAGGGCCGCGGCTGCGGTCCCGAGGGCGACCACGTCTACCTCGACCTCACCCACCTCCCGCCGGAGCAGCTGGACGCCAAGCTGCCCGACATCACGGAGTTCGCGCGCACCTACCTCGGCATCGAGCCCTACACGGACCCGATCCCGATCCAGCCGACCGCGCACTACGCCATGGGCGGCATCCCGACGAACGTCGAGGGCGAGGTCCTGCGCGACAACACGACGGTCGTCCCGGGCCTGTACGCGGCCGGCGAGGTCGCCTGTGTGTCGGTCCACGGCGCCAACCGTCTGGGCACGAACTCGCTGCTGGACATCAACGTGTTCGGCAAGCGGGCCGGCATCGCCGCCGCCGAGTACTCCCAGAAGGCGGACTTCGTCGAGCTGCCGGACAGCCCCGCGCAGCTGGTCGTCGACCAGGTGGAGCGGCTGCGCTCCTCCACGGGCACCGAGCGCGTGGCGGTCCTGCGCCGCGAGCTGCAGGAGACCATGGACGCGAACGTCATGGTGTTCCGCACCGAGCAGACGATCAAGACGGCGGTCGAGAAGATCGCCGAGCTGCGCGAGCGGTACCGGAACGTCTCGATCCAGGACAAGGGCAAGCGGTTCAACACGGACCTGCTGGAGGCCGTCGAGCTGGGCAACCTGCTCGACCTGGCCGAGGTCATGGCGGTGTCGGCGCTGGCCCGCAAGGAGTCCCGCGGCGGCCACTACCGCGAGGACTACCCGAACCGCGACGACGTCAACTTCATGCGCCACACCATGGCGTACCGCGAGGTGGGCGACGACGGCACCGAGACCGTCCGTCTCGACTACAAGCCGGTCGTCCAGACCCGCTACCAGCCGATGGAGCGTAAGTACTGATGGCTACCCCGACCCTCGACAAGGCGGACGCGGCCGGCGCCCCCGAGCCCGGCTTCGCCGACTCCCCGTACATCACCGTCACCTTCCGCATCCGCCGGTTCAACCCGGAGGTCTCGGCGGACGCGGTCTGGGACGACTTCCAGCTGGAGATCGACCCCAAGGAGCGCGTCCTCGACGGTCTGCACAAGATCAAGTGGGAGCTCGACGGCACGCTCACCTTCCGCCGTTCCTGCGCCCACGGCATCTGCGGCTCGGACGCGATGCGGATCAACGGCAAGAACCGTCTGGCGTGCAAGACGCTGATCAAGGACATCAACCCCGAGAAGCCGATCACGGTCGAGCCCATCAAGGGCCTGACGGTCCTGAAGGACCTGGTCGTCGACATGGAGCCGTTCTTCCAGGCGTTCCGGGACGTGATGCCCTTCCTGATCACGAAGGACACCAACGAGCCGACCCGGGAGCGTCTCCAGACGGCGGAGGACCGCGAGCGGTTCGACGACACGACGAAGTGCATCCTGTGCGCGGCCTGCACCTCGTCCTGCCCCGTGTTCTGGAACGACGGCCAGTACTTCGGCCCGGCGGCGATCGTCAACGCCCACCGCTTCATCTTCGACTCGCGTGACGAGGCCGGCGAGCAGCGGCTGGAGATCCTGAACGACAAGGACGGCGTGTGGCGCTGCCGCACCACGTTCAACTGCACGGACGCCTGCCCGCGTGGCATCGAGATCACGAAGGCGATCGCCGAGGTCAAGAAGGCCCTGATCACCCGCCGCTTCTGAGCTGCGTCGCGATACGTCCACGAGGGCCCCGTCTCCCGGTCTCGTCACCGGGGGCGGGGCCCTCGGGCGTTCGGACACCACGATCGGGTGCACTTGATCAAGAGGGACATCCGGGGGCGTCCGGCCTACGATGATGCTCTCGACACCAGCCCCAAGGAGGCACGCGATGTCCGCTGCATCCGTCGAGCAGCCCTACGCCGACGACGAGCCGTTCTCACTGACGGCCATCGCCGACGAGATCATGGAGCGCCATCCGGGCTACCGCGTCGAGATCATCGGAGGCTACCTCCTCGTGACACCGTCACCGGATGCCCCACACGCCCGCGCCCTGACCAAGCTCATGCGCCCCTTCATCGCAGCTGGGCTGGACGACGGGGAAACCGAGGTCCTCCAGAACATCGGCCTGTGGCTGCCGACCGGCGAGGAGGACTACGTCATCCCCGACCTGGTGATCGTCGACTCCGACATCGACGACCACTTCGTGCGGAACAACGCGTACGACCCGGCCTGCTTCCGCCTGGTCCTGGAGGTCACCTCCGGGACCTGGAAGGACGACATGAAGACCAAGGTCCCCGCGTACGCCGAGGCCATGATCCCCGTCTACGTCGTCGTCGACCGCAGGCATCAGCGGGTTCACGTCCTCACCGGACCGAAGAAGGGCGGCTACGACCACCACCGGTTCTACGCCCCGGGCCAGTCCTTCACTCTGCCCTACTCGATCGGCGCCGAGGTCACTCTGAGCGCGGCTGAGATCCTCGCGGCGGGTCGGCCGAGGACCAGCGACTGACCCTCCGTCACCACGACGTGTACCACTCCGGATCGTCGCCGAGCCGCCGGCGCAGGTAGTCCTCCAGGTCGTTCGCCGCCCAGCGGCGGCTGTCGTTCTCGTGGTCCCAGACGAAGACGTCCGGGCGCTGCGGTCTGACGACGCAGGCGAAGAGGTCGCCGCCGGCGCTCTCGCCGAAGAGCAGCAGCGGATCGAACGGCATGTAGAGGTCGCGGAAGTCGGCCGAGCTCCTGAACTCCAGATTGCGGCCCATCACTTCGCCGACCGGGCAGACGACGGCGAACCCGTCCTCGTCGTGCGCGCCGTCCGCGACCCGCCAGAAGTCCTTGAGGGCAGCCGGAAGAGGATGCCCCAGAACGGCCTCGGCCGCCCGCATTTCCTCCTCGCATCCGGGGCCGCCGAGTTTCACGTCGGCGCTGAGCGAGGAGACGAGATCGATCCACATGCGGCCATCTTTCACGGATCCCCACGGCGCACAAGCCGTTTCGGCCACCGCCTCTCCCCCGGCCGGGTGACCCCCCGGTCAAGCCCTCCCGTACGCCTTCGCCGTCGTACCTAGTGTGACCGCATGTCAGATGACGAGTCGTGCGACCTGCTCGGGTTCGACAACGTCCTGCTGCCCGTCGGGGACCTCGGTGAGGCCGTGGGGTTCTACGAGCGGGCCGGGTTCACGGTGGCGTTCCGGTTCGACGAGGGCGGGATCGCCCTGCTGAAGGTCGGGGGCGAGACGCCCGGGATCCTGCTGCGGCAGGAGGAGGCGCTGGGGCGCCGGCCGCCGCCGTGGCCGTCCCCTCGCGTGTGGCTGGAGGTGTCGGACGCCCGGGCCGCGGCCGGGCGGCTGACCGCGGCCGGCATCGCGCCCCTGGACGCGCCGTTCTCCGTGGCCACCGGCTGGACCGTCGAGGTCGCCGATCCGTGGGGCAACGTCCTGGGGTTCACGGACTACTCCAAGCGGCCGGAGCTGGGGCGGCGCTGAGGCGGCGTCGAGGCGGTCACGCCAGGTTCGAAACCCGAGTTGAACATGTTCAAAAACAGGGCTACAGTCATCCCTGACAGCGTTTTGAACGCGTTCAAGAAGGGGTGGGGAACATGGACCGCACGGTCATCGCCTACGTCGTCTACCTGATCGTCAGCATCGGGCTGACCGTCTGGGTGGCCAGGACCCTCAGTCGCAACGGGCGGGTCTTCCTCGCCGACGTGCTCCAGGGCGACGAGAAGCTCGCCGACGCCGTCAACCACCTGCTGGTGGTCGGGTTCTACCTGATCAACCTCGGGTTCGTCGCCCTGTACCTGAGCGGCGACGACACCATCGAGGACACCCGGGGCGTCTTCGAGGCCCTGTCGACCAAGCTGGGCGTGGTGCTGCTGGTGCTCGGCGCGATGCACCTGGGCAACGTGTACGTGCTCAACCGGATCCGGCGGCGCGGGATCATGGAGCGGGAGCAGCTGCCGCCCGTCGCCCCGCAGGGCTGGACCGCCCCGTCGGCGCCCGCGACCGGGGCGTGAGCACCGTGACGGCCGACCGGGCCGCGCAGGGCTCACCGGCCGCGCGGGCCGCCGCCGACCGGGACGCCCGTCGCGTCCCGGTCCGCCGGCTCACCGTCCTGCACGACGCCGAGTGCTCGCTGTGCGCCTTCCTGTGCGACTGGCTGCGCCGGCAGCCGCAGCTGGTGCCGCTGGAGTTCGTCCCGGCGGGGTCGGCGCAGGCGTGCGCCCGCTATCCCGGCCTCGACCACCGCGCCACCCTCGACGAGATCACCGTCGTCGGCGACGCGGGCCAGGTCTACCGGGGGGCCGCCGCCTGGATCGTCACCCTGTGGGCGTTGCGCGAGCACCGCCCGCTGTCCCACCGGCTGAGCACTCCGGCCGGGGCGAAGGTCGCGCGGGCCGCCGTGCTCGCCGCCGCCAGGTGGCGCCAGGGGCAGGAGCCGGCCGCCGGCTGGGGCGGGGGCGTGTACCGCCGCGGCGACGGCTGGTCCTACGACCCGCAGGTGGGCTGGCTCTACGACCCTCCGGCCTGTGCGGGCGGCGCCTGCGCCACTGACTAGGCTCTCCTTCCGTGTCCGCGAACAACGACGGTCCCGACGAGGCCGCTCCCCCGACCGGGTCCCCCGGTACCCCCGCGTCCAAGTCCGAGCAGACCCGTGCCCTGATCCTGGAGACGGCGATGCGGCTGTTCCAGGAACGCGGCTACGACAAGACGACGATGCGGGCCATCGCCAAGGAGGCCGGGGTCTCGGTCGGCAACGCGTACTACTACTTCGCCGGCAAGGAGCATCTGATCCAGGGCTTCTACGACCGGCTCGCCGCCGAGCACCGGGAGGCCGTCCGGGACGTCCTCGCGCGGGAGACGAGCCTGGAGGCCCGGCTGGCGGGGGTGCTGCGGGTGTGGCTGGAGGTGGCGGAGCCGTACCACGAGTTCGCCGTCCAGTTCTTCAAGAACGCCGCCGACCCGGACAGCCCGCTCAGCCCGTTCTCCGCCGAGTCGGAGCCCGCGCGCGTGCAGGCCATAGCCGTCCACCAGGAGGTGCTCGCGGGGTCGAAGGCGAAGGTGCCGGAGGAACTGCGGGAGGTGCTGCCCGAGCTGATGTGGCTCTCGCAGATGGGCCTCGTCATGTACTGGATCTACGACCGCACGGAGGGCCGCGAGCGCAGCTACCGGCTGGCCGGGCGGGGTGCGCGCCTCACCGCGCGGGGGGTGTCGCTGGCCCGGTTCCGGGTGCTGCGACCGCTCGTCCTGGAGGTGCACGACCTGTTCACGGACTTCCTGCCCGGGATGTCCAACGCCCTGCCGGACCCGGCGAAGAAGAACCCGCCGGGCCCGGACGAGGCGTGAGTCAGCCGACCTCCGCCCCCTCCTCCAGCTCCACGTCGTACACCAGGGGCTCCCCGGCGACCGTCAGCTGCCGGGTGCGCTTCAGCAGCGGCGGCTCGGCCGTCGTCACCAGCAGATAGGTCCCGGCGGCGGGGGCCGAGAGGATGTACGAGCCGTCGGCGAGCGAGGTCACCCGGTCGCGTTCCGCCCCGTCCCGCGTCAGCAGGGCGACCGTCGCGCCCCCGACCGGGTCGCCGGCCGTGTCGCGGACGAAGCCGTGGACGACCGTGGCCGCGCCGGCGCCCGCCGCGGCCTGCTCCGAGGCCTCCTCCTTCGGCTCGACCGCGAGATGCGGCAGCCGCTTCTCCAGCCACCCGGGCAGCCACCAGTTGGAGTTGCCCAGCAGGTGCATCGCCGCCGGCACGAGGGCCGTGCGCAAGATGAACGCGTCCAGCGCGACCGCCGCCGCGAGGCCGACGCCCGCCATCGCCGCGCCCGAGTCGCCGCTGAGCACGAAGGCGAGGAAGACGCACACCATGATGAGGGCGGCGGAGTTGATGACCCGGCTGGTCTCCGCGAGGCCCACCCGGACGGCGCGGGCGTTGTCCCTGGTGTGCACCCATTCCTCGTGCATCCGGCTGACCAGGAAGACCTGGTAGTCCATCGACAGGCCGAACAGCAGGGACAGCATGATGACCGGCAGGAAGGCGTTGATCGGCCCCTCCTTGCCGAGGCCGAGCAGGTCCAGGCCCCAGCCCCACTGGAAGACCGCGACGAGGACGCCGAACGAGGCGGCGGCCGCGACCAGGTTCATCACGGCGGCCGTCAGCGGCACGACCAGCGACCGGAAGGCGACGAGCAGCAGCAGGAAGCCGAGACCGATGATGGTGGCGATGAAGAGGGGCAGCCGGTCGCCGGTGACCGTCGCGAAGTCCTTGGAGACGGCCGTCACCCCGCCCACGTGCGCCTCGGCCCCGGACGCGGGGATCACGTCGTCGCGCAGCCGGTCGATCAGCGTGTCGGTCTGCTCTGACTGCGGCGAGGTCGTGGGCACCACCTGGATGACCGTGACCCCGGCCGCCGGCGGCAGCGCGGCGACCTGGGCGACGCCGGGCGTCTTCTCGATGCCCCGGGCCAGCGCGGTGGCGTCGCCGCCGTCCACGACCACCTGGAGGGGGCCGTTGAAGCCCGGCCCGAAGCCCTCGGCGAGCAGGTCGTAGGCCTGGCGGGTGGTCGTCGAGGCGTCGTCGTTGCCCTGGTCGGTGGCGCCGAGGCGCAGCGACAGCACGGGCAGCGCCAGGACGGCCATGACGACGAGGGCGAGCGCCGCGATCGTCCGGGGGCGGCGCTGCACGCCCGTCGACCAGCGGGCCGCCGGACTGCTCGCCTTCTCCGGCTCCGGGCCCGTCGCCGCCAGCATGCGCCGCTGCTTGCGGCTCAGCACGCGCACCCCGAGGAAGCCCAGCAGGGCGGGCAGCAGCGTCGTCGCGGCGAGGACGCTCAGGACCACCGTGAGAGAGGTGCCGATGACGACGCCGTCCAGGAAGCGCAGGTTCGTCACCAGCATCCCGGCGAGCGCGATGCACACCGTGCCGCCCGCGAACAGCACGGCCCGGCCGGAGGTGTTGAGGGCGACGACCGTCGACTCCTCGGGGTCCATTCCGCGCAGGACGCCCTTGCGGTGCCGGGTGACGATGAACAGGGCGTAGTCGATGCCGACGCCGAGCCCGATCAGCGAGGACAGCAGCGGGGCCAGGTCCGGGATGTCGGTGACGTGGCTGAGCAGCTGGGTCGAGAACAGGCCCATGCCGACGCCGAAGACCGCCACGGCGAGCGGCAGCAGCATCGCGTACAGCGAGCCGAAGGCCAGGAACAGGACCACCGCCGCCGCCGCGAGACCGACCATCTCGGCGAGGCCGGTGGGCGGCTCCTGCACCCGCTGGACGGCCTGGCCGCCCACCTCGACCTCCAGGCCGCCGCGCCCGGCGTCCCGCGCGGTGTCGACGACGTCCTGGACGAGTTCCTTGGGCACCGCGTTCGCCTGCTCGGTGAAGGTGATCTGGGCGTAGGCGATCCGCCCGTCGCCGCTGATCTGCGCCGCTCCCCCCGCGTAGGGGCCGGCGACCCCGCCGACGCCCTTCATCTTCGCGATGTCGTCGAGGACGGGCTGCATCCGGGACCGTACGTCCTGGTCCCGTACCGAGCCCTCGTCGACCTTCCAGACGACCGTGTCGGTGTCGCCCGCGCGTGCGGGGAACGCCTTCTCCATCAGGTCGTACGCCTTCTTGGAGTCCGTGTCGGGGAGGGAGAAGACGTTCGCGTAGTCCGTGCCCGCCGCCGAGGCCGAGAATCCCAGCCCGAACAGCGCCCCCACCCAGAGCAACAGGACCACCAGCCGGTGCCGATAGCACCAGCGCGCCAATGCCGCCACGCTCAAACTCCTTCTGCAGATCGTCGGTCGGTCCCCCAGGTCCTGGGCACCAGGATCGGCGGATGCGCGCCGGTGCGGACATGCGGACGGGCCGACTCTCAAGGAACTCCAAAGCGACAACCGGTCCCGGCGGCCCCGGGGCCCGCCGATACTGGGGGAATGACGACGGCTTGTGGAACCGTGCTGGTCGTGGAGGACGAACCGAGCATCGCGGACGTCCTCGCCATCGCCCTGCGCTATCACCGCTTCGAGGTCATGACCGCGGGCACGGTCCGTGAGGCCCTCGCCCTCGCCGACCGGACCAGGCCGGACGCGGCCCTCCTCGACGTGATGCTGCCGGACGGCGACGGGAGGGCGCTGGGGCGCGAACTGCGCGCCCGCAGGCCCGACCTGGCGCTGGTGTTCCTCACCGCGCGGGACGCGCCGGCCGAGATCGTCGGCGCCCTCGGCTTCGGCGACGACTACATCACCAAGCCGTTCGACATCGACGTGGTGGTCGCCCGGATCACGGCGGTCCTGCGGCGCACCCGGCCGGCCGACGTCCTGCCGCAGCGGCCGCCGCTGCGCTACGGCGACCTGGAGCTGGACGAGACGACGTACAGCGTGCACCGGGCGGGGCGCTCGGTCGAGCTCACCCCCACCGAGTACGCGCTGCTGCGCTTCCTGGTGCGCAACGGCGGCCGGATCGTGCCCAAGGAGCAACTCCTGCGCCACGTCTGGCAGTACGAGCACACCCCGCCGGAGTCGACCGTCGTCGAGACGTACATCAGCTATCTGCGGCGCAAGCTGGACCCCCTGGGGCCGCCGGTGATCACCACCCGGCGGGGCGTGGGATACGGGCTGGCGTGAGGCGGATCCGCCGGCACGGCGTCCACTCCCTGCGCGCCAAGCTGACGGCGGCGAGCGTCGGGCTGCTCGCGCTCGGCATCGTCGTGGCGACCGCCGTCAGCCTGATGGGGATGCGGCACTACCTGCTCGACCAGGTGGACACCGAACTGACCCATCTGCGCGACTCGCTCGGCGGTTCGCGGCTCACGCTGAGCCAGATCGACTCGCTGAGCGCGCTGAGCGTCGTCAGCGACCGCCTCGCGCCCCGGGGCGGCGACGCGCCTCCCGCGCCGGACTCGGTGTTCACCGCCGTCGACGGCCGGGGCGCCGCCCTCACCCTGTTCGGCGTCGAGCCCACCGACGCCCAGCGCGGTCTCGCCGACGCCGTACGGGACCCGGGCGCGCTGGCCGCCGCCGACGGCCCGAGCGACGTCACCGTGCACGGCGTCCCCTACCGGGCGACCGCGACCCGGCTCTCCGACGGTACGTACATCCTGCTGGCCACCTCCACCGAGGCGCTCCACAACGGCATAGCGAAGGCCCTCCGGCTGGACCTCGCCGTCGGCACGCTGCTGCTGGCGCTGCTCGCCTGTCTGACCCTGTTCAGCGTGCGGCGGCGGATGCGGCCGCTGGAGGACATGGTGGAGACCTCGTCGGCGATCGCCGAGGGGGACCTGACCCGGCGGGTGCCGTCCAGCCAGCACCCCGCCCACGAGGTCGAACAGCTGCGGCTGGCCCTGAACTCGATGCTCCACCAGGTGGAGACGGCGTACCGCACACGCGAGCGCAGCGCGGCCCAGCTGCGCCGTTTCGTGGCCGACGCCTCGCACGAGCTGCGCACCCCGCTCTCCGCGATCCGCGGCTATCTCCAGCTGTACGACCAGGGGATGCTGGTCGAGCCGGAGGAGCGCCGGCGGGCCTGGGACCGGATGAACGGCGAGGTGGACCGGATGGGCCGGCTGGTCGACGAGCTGCTCATGCTGGCCCGTCTCGACCAGCGGCCCGAGCTGCGGCTGCGCACGGTGGACGTGAGCCGTCTGGTGCGGGAGTCGGCGCAGGACCTGCGGGCGCAGCAGCCCGGCCGGCCGGTGACCGTCGAGGCCGAGGGGGCCGTGCTGCTGCGGGCCGACGAGTCGGGGCTGCGGCAGGTGCTGGGCAACCTCGTCGGCAACGTCCGCACGCACACGCCGGCCGGGGTGCCGGTACGGCTCGGCGTGGGGCGGGTGGACGGCGTCGTCCGGCTGTGGGTGGAGGACGAGGGGCCGGGGCTGGCCGCCGAGGACGCGGCGCGGGTCTTCGACCGCTTCTTCCGGGCCGGCGGCGGCGCGGGCAGCGGGCTGGGCCTGGCGATCGTGCAGGGCGTCGTCGGGGCCCACGGGGGCGAGGTGAGCGTGCGGACGGCGCCGGGTGAGGGCCTGGGAGTGACGGTGACGCTGCCGATCCGCCCGAAGACCTGCGGATAGCGGCGGCCGAGGACCGGGAGGACCGGCCGGAGGGGCCGCCGGCGGGGCTTCGGAGACAGGCTCCCGGGAGGCAGGGGGCTGCGGGCGGGGTCAGAGCGGGGCGGTGACCAGGGCCCAGACGGTCTTGCCGTGGCGGCCTCGGCTCCACACGCCCCACGCCGTGGCGATGTGCTCCACCAGGTGCAGTCCGCGGCCGTGTTCCTCCCACTCCCCCACCTGTCGCCGTCGGGGGGCATGCCGTCCCTCGTCGGAGACCTCTATCAGGCACGAGCCGTCGCCCAGGGCGGTCACCGCCACCTCGAACTCCCGCTCGCGCCCGGGTTCCGGCCGGCCCGGAGAGCGCGCGGGAGAGGCGTGGCGCACGACGTTGGTGGCCAGCTCGGACACGACGAGGACGGCGCCGGTCAGCGCGGGGTCGTCGGGGCGGTGTCCCCAGTCGACGAGATGGTCCCGAACCCGGCGCCGGGCGAGGCCGACGGACTCCGGATGCCGGGGCAGCCGGAAGGAGTTGCGTCTCGACACGTCCGCTCCTCCCCCGCACACACCTCCGTCGCACGGTGCCGTGCCGGGTGAGTGCCCGGTGTCACGGGGGCGTATGCCCGGCGCGTGGAATCAACCGCGCGCGCCGGGGCGCACGAACACTCAGATCCAGTCGAGCTTCCAGAGACGGAACACCCCGTTGCCGTCCGCCAGGTACTGGCCGCCGCCGACCTCCGAGGAGGTGACGACGTACTCCTTGCGCTGCCACAGCGGGATGACCGGCACGTCCTCGGCGATGACCTGCTGCAGGTCGCGGAAGTCGGCGGCGACCCGGCCGCGGTCGGCGAACTGCCGGCTCGCGGCGATGTACTCGTCGACGCCTCTGTCGCTGTAGCCGGTGTTCATGGTGGAGTCGGTGCCGACGAGCGGGGCCGCGAAGGTGTCCGGGTCAGGGTAGTCGGCGACCCAGCCGACGGCGTAGGCGTCGAGTCTGCCGGTGGCCCACCGCTTCTGGAAGTCGGTCCACTCGTACCCCTTGACGTCCACCTTGAACAGGCCGCCGGCCTCCAGTTGCCGCTTGATCTCCGCGGCCTCGGCCGCCGCCGTGCCGCTGCCCAGGCCGTAACCGTAGGTGAACTTCACCGGGATGCGGACGCCGGCCTTCTCCAGGAGCTTGCGCGCCTTCGCGGGGTCCTGGTCCGGGTAGCTGTCGAAGAAGGAGGTGGTGTGGCCGGTGATCCCGGTCGGGATGAGCGAGTACAGCGGCTCGACGGTCCCGTCGTACACGGTCGACGCGAGCTGCTCGCGGTCGATCAGCCAGGCCACCGCCTTGCGGACGTCGACGTCGTGCAGCGGCGAGCCGGAGCGGGTGTCGAAGTACAGGTTGCGGATGTCGGAGCTGTCGGCCTCGGTGACCCGCTGGCCGGGGTCGCTGGCGTTGAGGGCGGCGAGGACCGCGGGCGGCAGCTGGCGGGTGGCCGCCTCGACGTCCTTGGCCTTCCAGGCCTTCTCCAGCGCCTCCGGGTCGGAGTAGTAGCGCAGCTCGACGGGCGCGCCGGTGGAGACCGCGCCCCGGTAGCGCGAGTTGGGCGACAGCTCGACCTTCTTGCCCTTGGTGTACCCGGTGAGCGCGTAGGGGCCGGTGCCGTCGACGCCGTCGCCCGTGCGCAGGGCGTCGGCCGGATAGCGGGTGTGGTCGAGGATCGATCCGGCCCCGGTGGCCACCTTGAACGGGAAGGTGGCGTCCGGCGACGACAGATGGAAGGTGACGGTCAGACCCTTGGCGTCCACCGACTTCAGGGTGGAGAACAGGGACGCCGGACCGACATCCGAGTTGATCTTCTTGACCCGGTCGAAGGAGAACTTCACGTCCTCGGCCGTCACCTTGTCGCCGTCGGTGAAGGCGAGGTCGTCACGCAGTTCGCAGGTGTAGGTGAGCAGGCTGCCCTTGGCGAAGGAACAGCTCCTGGCCGCGTCCGGCACCGGCGAGACGCCGCCCGGCTGGTACGTCAGCAGCGACTGGAAGACGTTGCTGAAAAGCGCCCAGGACCCGGCGTCGTAGGCGCCCGCCGGGTCCAGCGAGGTGACGGTGTCCGTGGTGCCGACCGTGATGGCCGCGTCGCTCTTCCCTTTCGACGGCAGCAGCTGCCAGCCGCCCACTCCGATCACCGCGAGGACCAGCAGCGTCAGGAGAATCCGCATGCGAACAGAGCGCATGGTGGTGCCCTGCCTCCCCAGGCCGCCAGACGGGCCCAGTCCATAAAAAGTGCCGCTCCCCTTGGCGGCGGCCTCACCTAACCACAGGAGTTTCAGCTGGGGGAAGAGGTGTCCGGCGAGATGGGAAAGAACTTACCGACGCACTGTTTCGGCCGGGTTTCACAGCTCCTTCTCAGGTTCTCCGCAAGGGATGAGACGGGGCGTCAGGTCCCGGCCGGGCGGCCCGGCCGGGATCCGGGCGAGCCCCCCGTCAGGCGTGCCGGGAGGCCAGTTCGACGACGGTGATGTCGGACGGTGCGCCGACGCGCGTGGGCGGCCCCCAGGCGCCGGCGCCCCGGGACACGTACAGCTGGGTGTCGCCGTGGCGTTCCAGTCCCGCCACGGTGGGGTTCGCGGCGGCGGCCACGAAGTTGCCGGGCCACAGCTGGCCGCCGTGGGTGTGTCCGGAGAGCTGGAGGTCGACGCCGTGGCGCATCGCGTCGTGGATCTGGACCGGCTGGTGGGCGAGGAGCACGCAGGCCCGTGCGGTGTCGCGGCCGCCGAGGGCCCGGGTGAAGTCGGGGCCCTGTCCCTCGCTCTCGCCGGCGATGTCGTTGACGCCGGCGAGGTCGAACCAGCCGAGTTCGGTGCGCGCGTTCTCCAACGGGGTGAGGCCGAGCCGGCGCACCTCCTCGACCCAGCTCGCGGCGCCGGAGAAGTACTCGTGGTTGCCGGTGACGAAGTAGCTGCCGTGACGGGCCCTCAGCTGCGAGAGCGGGGCGGCCGCCGGCCCGAGGTCCTTGACGCTGCCGTCGACGAGGTCGCCGACGACCGCGATCAGGTCGGGCTGCGTCGCGTTGATCGTGTCCACGACCTTCTGCGCGAACCCCCGGCCCAGCACCGGGCCCAGGTGGATGTCGCTGACCACCGCGATCCGGTAACCGTGGGCGGCCCGAGGGAGCTTGGCGAGCGGAACGGTCACCCGCTTGACCCGGGGTCCGCGCAGCACGCCGTAAGTGCCGTAGCCGACCGTCCCCGCCGCGGCCGCGGCCGCGGCGCCGGCCACCACCCGGGAGACGAACAGGCGACGCGACGGCGAAGGCGTCCCGGAGCCCGGCCTCCCCGCCCCCGACTCCGACACCGGCTCCGCCACCGACTCCACAGACCGTTCGGACGCCGGCTGCCCGGACGCCGACTGCCGGGGGCCGGACCTCTCCGGCCCCGGCTGTCCGGGCTCGGACTTCGCCGACCCGGACTCGTCCGGATCCGGCTGCCCCTGGCCCGGCTTCCGCTCCCCCGGCTGCCCCTGACCCGGCGCGCCCGGTCCCGGGTTCTTCCCCGGGCCGGAGCGCTCGGCGGCGGACGCGCCCACCGGGACCGGGTCCGGCGGCGGGCCGGCGACGGACGTCCCGGCCGGGGCTCCAGCGCGCGCCCGCCTCTCCAGGCAGCGGCGCAGCAGCGGCCGAACCGCCTCGCCCGCGACGACGCCCAGCAGCAGGTAGACCGACAGGGCCAGCCAGAGGAAGCCCGGCCAGGCGAGGACCTGCTGGAGCAGGAAGGGAGCGCCGGCCCGCTCGGCGACCAGGGCGCCGACGGCCAGTACCCAGCCGCCCGCGATGAGCGCGGCGCCGCCGCGGCGGGCCCATCCGGGGCCGCGGGTGGTGTCGCGGAACAGCCGGCGCCACAGATACCAGTTGGCCGTGACCAGCACGGTCAGTGCGACGAGCGCGAAAACGATCACCATGGCTATGACGTCCGGCCGAGTGCGCGCAGACCACGCAACCCGATGGCCCCGACGACCGTCCCCAATACGAAGGACACGACGGCCAGCGTGAGATGCACCCAGAAGTACGCGGTGGGGTCGCCGTTCTCGAACGCGAGCCCGCTGCTGTCCTTGACCAGGTTCTTGACGAAAGTGACCCAGATGATCCAGCTCCACACCCCGAAGGCGAGCAGGAACCAGGAGAGGCGGCGGCTGAGCGTCATGCGTCCAGTATCGCCGCCCGGTGTCCTGTTCCGTGACCGGGGTGGGGAGGGGAGCGGGACTTCGCGTCGTGGGCCGGGTACGTTCTGCGTCGTGCCCGCACCCATGAAGCAGACCGTCAGGCGCTCCCTGCTGGTCACCTCCGCGACCCTCGCGGCCCTCGCGCTGACCGCGCCCGTCTCGCTCGCCGCGCCGATCCCGCCCCCGTCGGCGCCCCGTTCGCCCTCGGCGTCGCCGCCCGCCTCGGCTTCGGCCTCACCGTCCGCCGGGGCCTCGAAGGGGGCCTCGGCGTCCGCCGGTCCCTCGGTCACTCCCCCGGCGAAGATGTCGACCGTGGGCGGCGCCCGGCTCGGGCAGGCCGGCACCCAGGTGACGATCGCGGGCGGCGCGCCGGTGCTGCCGAAGGACCTCACGGCGCGGTCGTGGATCGTCGCGGACGCCGAGTCGGGCGATGTGCTCGCCTCGCACAACGCGCACTGGCGGCTGCCCCCGGCGAGCACGATGAAGATGCTGTTCGCCGACACCGTGCTGCCGCGTTTCCCCCGGGCCACCGTGCACAAGGTCGACCCGAAGGACCTGGCCGGCATCGGCTCGGGCTCCAGCCTCGTCGGCATAAAGGAGGGCGAGACGTACACGGTCCACGACCTGTGGCTCGGCGTCTTCCTGCGGTCGGGCAACGACGCCGTGCACGTCCTGTCCGCGATGAACGGCGGCGTCGCCGCCACGGTCGCCCAGATGAACGAGCACGCCGGCGAACTGCAGGCCCTCGACACCCACGTCGTCTCCCCGGACGGCTACGACGCGCCCGGGCAGGTCTCCTCGGCGTACGACCTGACGCTGTTCGCCCGTTCGGGCCTGCAGAAGAAGGACTTCCGGGAGTACTGCTCGACGGTGTCGGCCAAGTTCCCCGGTGAGACGACGAAGAACAAGAAGGGCAAGACCAGCCGCGGGACCTTCGAGATCCAGAACACCAACCGGCTGCTGAGCGGCGACTACGACATCTCCCAGTACCCGGGCATCGCCGGCGTCAAGAACGGCAACACCACCAACGCGGGCGCCACCTTCACCGGCGTCGCCGAGCGCAACGGCAAGGTGCTGCTCGTCACGGTCATGAACCCGGAGAAGTCCGACCACAACGAGGTCTACAAGGAGACCGCCGCCCTGTTCGACTGGGGGTTCCAGGCGGCCGGCAAGGTGACTCCGGTGGGCGAGCTGGTCGCGCCGAGGAACGCGGCGCAGCCGAGCGCCCAGCCCGGCGCGAACCCGTCCGCGGGGGCGGGGCAGGCGGGCGGCGCGGGGAACGCGTCGGCGAAGCCGGTGGCGGGCGCGGTGGCGGACGACGGCTCCGGCGGCATGTGGATCGCGCTGGCGATCACCGGCGGTCTGCTGGTGCTGCTCGCGGGCGGCGCGTGGCTGGTCAACCGGCGCTGGCCGCTGCCGGACCTGGTACGACGTCGTCGCTGACGTCGATGTCCCCGGGCTCGTCGGATGTACTGCCGGTCGCCGTCCAGGCCGCGCAGTACAGGACCAGTTTCGCGGTGAAGTTGATCCACAGCAGCAGGGCGATGGGCACGCCGAACGCGCCGTACATGCTCTTCGCGGCCACGCCCTGCATGTATCCGCTCAGCAGCAGCTTCAGCAGCTCGAAGCCGACGGCGCCGATGAACGCGGCGACGACGAGCCGGCGGCGGCCCGGTTCGACGCCCGGCAGCAGGGTGAGGACGTAGAGCAGCAGCAGGAAGTCGGCGAGGACGGCGACGGCGAACGCGGCGGACCGCAGCAGCACGCTGCCCCAGCCGGCCTGGTCGATGCCGAGCTCGTCCGTGATCCAGCCGACCAGCGCCGAGGCGACGGTGGAGATGGCGAGGGTGAGCAGCAGCGCGCCGCCGAGCCCGACGAGGACACCGGCGTCCTTCGCCTTGGCGAGGACCGGGTTCTCGTCCTTGTCGGGCAGCTCCCACACCGCGCGCAGGCAGTCCCGCATCTGCCCGACCCAGCCGATGCCGGTGAGCAGCAGGACGGCGCCGGCGATGGAGCCGACCGTGCCGGCGTTCTCGACCAGGCCGTTGATGTCGATCTGGTCGGAGATGCCGGGGACCTGGTCGGCGATCTTGTCCTGGAGTTCCTGCTGCCGGGACTCGCTCAGCGTGGCGGCGGCGACGGCTGCGGCCACGGTGAGCAGCGGGAAGAGCGCGACGAAGCTGACGAACGTCATCGCGGCGGCGAGCCGCGTCCACTTGACGCGGTCCAGGCGCTCGTACGACCGCCACGCGTGCGTGGCCATGAGACGCGCGACCGCCGGCCCGATCCCGGGCAGCTTGCTGAGCCAGTCCATGAGCCCACTCTGCCCTGCTCCCGCAGGATGACGCCGGGGAGAGGGGTACGAGTACGCCGACGCCACCGGAACTCCGGCAATATCGAGCCACATCCCATTAATCGCCCATTTCGGGGATGATCGTCACGTTTCACGACCAGTCGCCCGAGCAGGGGCGATACGGTCGCCGACATGCCTGCCGAGACCGTTCCCGGCACCGTCGCTCAGGAGCCCCTATGAAGGACGCCTCCGGCCTCCCCCAGTCCCTGCTCGTCCTCGGCGGCACGTCCGAGATCGCCCTGGCCACCGCGCGCCGGCTGATCGCCCGCCGCACCCGCACGGTCTGGCTGGCCGGGCGGCCGTCGCCGGCCCTGGAGTCGGCCGCCGCGAAGCTGCGGCTGCTGGGGGCGGACGTCCACACCGTGCCGTTCGACGCGCTGGACCCGGAGTCCCATGAGACCACCCTCGGGAAGGTCTTCGCCGAGGGCGACGTCGACCTGGTGCTGCTCGCCTTCGGCGTGCTCGGCGACCAGGCGAACGACGAGCGCGAGCCGGCGGCCGCGGTGCGCGTCGCGCAGACCAACTACACGGGGGCGGTGTCGGCCGGCCTGATCGCCGCGCAGGCCCTGCAGGCGCAGGGACACGGCTCGCTGGTCGTGTTCTCCTCGGTGGCCGCCGAGCGGGCCCGCCGCTCGAACTTCATCTACGGTTCCAGCAAGGCCGGCCTCGACGCCTTCGCCCAGGGTCTGGGCGACGCCCTGCACGGCACCGGCGTCCACGTCATGGTCGTCCGCCCCGGATTCGTGCGGACGGAGAAGACGGCCGGGCGGGAGGAGACGCCGCCGGCCACCACCCCGGAGGCGGTCGCCACGGCCGTCGAACTGGGACTGCGGCGCCGTTCGGAGACGGTCTGGGCGCCCGGGGTGCTGCGCGCGGTGATGTCCGCCCTGCGCCACCTGCCGCGGGGTCTGTTCCGGCGTCTGCCGCTCTGAGCCCGCCTGCCGGGCTCAGCGGGCCGGCAGGGAGCCCCGGTCGACGTGGGCGGCCTGCGGGGGCACCACCGTGCCGCCGAAGGGGTACTCGCGGAGCTTGCGCCAGACGCCGTCGGCGCCCTGTTCGGCGAGGGCGAAGCCGGTGCAGGGCCACTCGGCCTCGTAGCCGGCGAGCTCCTGGAAGGCACGGTCCATCGCCGCCTCGTCGATGCCGTGCGCGACGGTGACGTGCGGGTGGTACGGGAACTGCAGCTCACGCACGAGGGGCCCGGAGGCGTCCCGGATGCGCTGCTGGAGCCGGGCGCAGGTCTCCGAGCCCTGAACGACCCTCAGGTAGACCACCGGCGACAGCGGCCGGAAGGTCCCGGTGCCGGACAGCCGCATCGGGAAGGGGCGGCCGGCCGCCGCGACCTCGGTGAGGTGCGCCTCGACGGCCGGCAGCGCGCCCGCGTCGATCTCGGTCGGCGGCAGGAGCGTGACGTGGGTGGGGATGCCGTGAGCCGCGGCGTCGCCGAAGCCTGTGCGCCGCTCCTGGAGCAGGCTGCCGTGAGGCTCCGGGACCGCGATCGACACGCCGATCGTTACGGTCCCCACGTCTTCTCCTGTCGTCATGTCGTGATGGCGGGGTGTGGTGCCGGGTTCGTACTCAGTCGTACGGCTATCGACTGTACGACCACCGCTGTGCTCTGGGCAGGCGCAGACGAAGTGATGTGCAGCGCTCTGCCGCGAGGAACACGTGTGCGGTGCGCCCCGAGTGCTTCGAAGCGCCTTCAGTGCTTCGCGGGCAGGAAGCCCATCCGCTCGTACGTCCGGGACAGCGTCTCGGCGGCCACGGCGCGTGCCTTCTCGGCGCCCTTGGCCAGGATCGAGTCGAGCGTCTCGGGGTCGTCCAGGTACTGCTGGGTGCGGTCGCGGAACGGCGTCACGAAGTCGACGACGACGTCGGCGAGGTCCGTCTTGAGCGCGCCGTAGAGCTTGCCCTCGTAAGCGAGCTCCAGCTCGGGGACGCTGCGGCCGGTCAGCGTCGAGAGGATCGTGAGCAGGTTGCTGACGCCCGGCTTGTTCTCGGCGTCGTAGCGGATCACCGTGTCGGTGTCGGTGACCGCGCTGCGCACCTTCTTCGCGGTGGCCTTCGGCTCGTCGAGCAGGTTGATGAGGCCCTTGGGCGTGGACGCCGACTTGCTCATCTTGATCGACGGGTCCTGGAGGTCGTAGATCTTCGCGGTCTCGCGCAGGATGTACGGCTTCGGGATCGTGAACGTCTCGCCGTAGCGGCCGTTGAAGCGCTCGGCGAGGTCGCGGGTGAGCTCGATGTGCTGCCGCTGGTCCTCGCCCACCGGGACCTCGTGGGCCTGGTAGAGCAGGATGTCGGCGACCTGGAGGATCGGGTACGTGAAGAGGCCGACGCTCGCGCGGTCGGCGCCCTGCCGGGCGGACTTGTCCTTGAACTGCGTCATCCGGCTGGCCTCGCCGAAGCCGGTGAGGCAGTTCATGACCCAGGCGAGCTGCGCGTGCTCGGGGACGTGGCTCTGGACGAACAGCGTGCAGCGCTCGGGGTCGAGACCGGCCGCGAGGAGCTGGGCGGCGGCCAGCCGCGTGTTCGCGCCGAGCTCCTTCGGGTCCTGCGGGACCGTGATCGCGTGCAGGTCGACGACCATGTAGAAGGCGTCGTGGGACTCCTGCAGGGCCACCCACTGGCGGACGGCGCCGAGGTAGTTGCCGAGGTGGAACGAGCCTGCGGTGGGCTGGATTCCGGAGAGCACGCGGGGTCGGTCTGAGGCCATGCCTCTTATTGTCTCAGAGCGCGGGGACCGCCCGGAACGGGTCCCGGGGGGGGGGGGGGGGGG
>NZ_JBMNDR010000072.1:45964-48874 GCF_052543235.1 Streptomyces sp. SAS_272
GCTGCCGCGCGGGCCGCCCGGGACGCCGCCTGGTCAGCCGAGGTCGATCTCCGGGTACAGCGGGAAGCCCGCGACCAGGTCGGTCGCCCGGCGGGAGATCTCGTCCGCGATCTTCCCGTCCAGGACGTGGGAGGCCTTCGACGGCGCGCCCGACTTCGTGGTGCCGGGCTCGGCGGCGGTGAGGACCCGGTCGATCAGGGCCGCCACCTCGTCCATCTCCGCCGTGCCGAGGCCGCGGGTGGTCAGCGCGGGGGTGCCGATGCGGATGCCGGACGTGTACCAGGCGCCGTTCGGGTCGGCCGGGATGGCGTTGCGGTTGGTGACGATGCCCGAGTCCAGCAGCGCGGCCTCGGCCTGCCGGCCGGTGAGGCCGTAGGAGGAGGCGACGTCGATCAGGTTCAGGTGGTTGTCCGTGCCGCCGGTGACCAGGCTCGCGCCGCGCCTCGTCAGGCCCTCGGCGAGGGCGCGCGCGTTGTCGACGATGCGCTGGGCGTAGTCCTGGAAGGCGGGCTGCCGGGCCTCGGCGAGGGCGACGGCCTTGGCGGCCATGACGTGCGGGAGCGGGCCGCCGAGGACCATCGGGCAGCCGCGGTCGACCTGGTCCTTGAGGGAGTCGTCGCACAGGACCATGCCGCCGCGCGGGCCGCGCAGCGACTTGTGGGTGGTCGTGGTGACGATCTGGGCGTGCGGGACCGGGTCGAAGTCGCCGGTCAGGACCTTGCCCGCGACCAGGCCCGCGAAGTGCGCCATGTCGACCATGAGGGTCGCGCCGACCTCGTCGGCGATCTCCCGCATGATCCGGAAGTTCACCAGACGGGGGTACGCCGAGTAGCCCGCGACGATGATCATCGGCTTGAACTCGCGGGCCGTCGTGCGCAGCGCGTCGTAGTCGATGAGGCCGGTGGCGGGGTCCGTGCCGTAGGAGCGCTGGTCGAACATCTTGCCGGAGATGTTCGGGCGGAAGCCGTGCGTGAGGTGGCCGCCGGCGTCCAGGGACATGCCGAGCATGCGCTGGTTGCCGAAGGCCTGGCGCAGCTCGGCCCAGTCGGCCTCGGACAGGTCGTTGACCTGGCGTGCGCCGGTCTTCTCCAGGAACGGGACCTCGACGCGGTCGGCGAGGACGGCCCAGAAGGCGACCAGGTTGGCGTCGATGCCGGAGTGCGGCTGGACGTAGGCGTGGCGGGCCCCGAAGAGCTCGCGGGCGTGCTCGGCGGCGAGCGACTCGACGGTGTCCACGTTGCGGCATCCGGCGTAGAAGCGGCGGCCGACGGTGCCCTCGGCGTACTTGTCGCTGAACCAGTTGCCCATCGCGAGGAGGGTGGCCGGGGAGGCGTAGTTCTCCGAGGCGATCAGCTTGAGCATCTCGCGCTGGTCGGCGAGCTCCTGGCCGATGGCGTCGGCGACGCGCGGCTCGACGGCGCGGACGACGTCGAGGGCGGCGCGCAGGGCGGCGGACTCGGTGGACAGGGGTGCGGAATTCTCGGGCATCGGGACCTCCGGACGTGGCGTACGGCGAGTTCGGTTCGGCCCAGGCGCACGGCACTGTCACTGCTCACGGGCCGCTCCCCGATGGTCCGTCCCATCCCAGCGCGCCAGTCACGACCCGTTCAGCAGCCTACCGGGTACGGGTCAGAGGATCACGTGCGGGACGAAGCGGGCGTACTCGTCCGTGATCAGGCCGGCCGACTCGCGGATGCCGAGGCCGGCCGACTCCCCGTCCACGACCCAGGCGCCGAGGACGACGTGGTTGCCGTCGAAGGCGGGGAGCGGGGCGAGCTGCTGGTAGCAGCAGGGCTCGTCGTCGCGGACGACGGGGTCGGCGCCCTTCTCGTGGATCGTGACGCCGGCCCCCTCACGGCCCAGCAGCGGCTTGGCGACGTAGCCGGTGGTCGCCGCGAGGTCGCGCGGGCCGTCGAGGTAGGCGGGCAGCAGGTGCGGGTGGCCGGGGTTCAGTTCCCACAGGACGGCGAGCAGCGCCTTGTTGCTGAGGAGCATCTTCCAGGCGGGCTCGATCCACAGGGTGCTGCCGGTGCCGCCGCCGTTGTCGAGGGTGTCGAGGACGTGGCCGGCGAAGCGGTCGGCGGTGAGCCATTCCCAGGGGTAGAGCTTGAAGCAGCTGCGGATGAAGCGGAGCTGTCCGTCGACGAACCGGCCGGACAGCGGGTCGAAGCCGATCTCCTCCATGGAGATCCAGTCGGTGTCCAGGCCGGCCTGTTCGGCGGTCTCCTTGAGGTAGGCGACCGTCATCAGGTCCTCGCCGAGCTCGTCGGCCGAGGAGTGCGCGAAGTAGAGGGGGTTGCCGGGCGGGAGCAGCGCGGCCTGCTTCTTCCAGGCGGCGACCAGGCGTTCGTGCAGGGAGTTCCACTGGTCGGCGCCGGGGAAGCGGTCCTCCATCCAGAACCACTGGGGGGAGGCGGCCTCGACGAGGGAGGTGGGGGTGTCGGCGTTGTACTCGAGGAGTTTCGCCGGGCCCGTCCCGTCGTAGCGGAGGTCGAACCGGCCGTAGACGGAGGGGAGTTCGGCGCGGCGCCGCCAGGCCTCGGCGACCGCCGCCGCGATCCGCGGGTCGGTGACGCCGAGGTCGGCGAGGCGGTCGGCGTCCACCAGGTGCGCGGCCGCCGCCAGGCACAGGGCGTGCAGTTCCTCGATGGTCTCCTCCAGCGCCTCGACCTCGTCGAGGGTGAAGGCGTAGTACGCGCTCTCGTCCCAGTAGGGGCGCAGGCTGCCGTCGGGGTGCCGGGTGAGGGGGTAGACGAGGCCCTGTTCCTCGACGGTCCGCTGCCAGCCGGGGCGGGGTTCGACGGTGTGACGTCGCATGGATGAGGGTGTCCTGTTCAGCCGCTCGGTCGCCGGGTCGTCGGGGGGGGGCGGGGGGGCGGGGGGTCGGGGGGGGGGGGGGGGGGGGGGGGT